>JAKOQD010000323.1 GCA_029778515.1 Actinomycetes bacterium | reverse complement strand
CTTGATGACCTCGAAGTGCAGGTGCGGGCCCGTGGAGTTACCCGTCGTGCCGACCGCGCCGATTCGCTGACCACGCAGGACCTTGTCGCCCTTGCTCACCGATGCACTCGACAGGTGCGCGTACAGCGTCTTCACGCCGTTGTCGTGCTTGATGACCAAGTGGTTGCCGTACGCACCGCCCCAGCCGGACTCAACGACGGTGCCGGCCAGCGCCGAGAACACCGGCGTGCCGGTCGGCGCGGCGAAATCCAGTCCCGTGTGATACCCGCTGGCCCAACCACCGGGCTGGCCGAAGCGGGCGCTGAACTTGTAGTTCGTGGTCGGCGTGAACATCGGACCGCTGCTGCGCTGGGCCCGGGCGGCGGCCCGCTTGGCCTGCTGCACCTCGATCTGCTTGGCCTTGACGGCTGCCGTGCCGAGGTCGTCAACCACGCCTGGCATCACCGGCGCGGCCGCTACCGGCTCCACCGCTTCTTCCGTGGCGAGCACCGCGTCGAAGCCGGCGGGCAGGTCCACGGCGTGACTGGCTGAGACAGCTCCGAGCAACAGTGCGCTGCTGGCGGCCAGCACGCTGCCGGCCTGGATCGATTCGCGAACGGTTGGCACGTCACTCACCCCTCAGGAACGGGCGGGGGTCGAACTTCTTGCCGTGTTTGGAACGGACTTCGAAGTGCAGGTGCGGCCCGGTGGTGTTGCCGGTGGCGCCCACCTTGCCGATCTTCTGCCCGCTGTGGACCTTCTTGCCCTTCCTGGTCTTGATCTTGGCCATGTGGGCGTAGAGGCTGCGTTTGCCGCTGGCGTGCTTGATGATCACGGCCTTGCCGTACGCGCCTGCGTAACCCGCGAAGATCACCTTGCCGTCGGCGACCGCATCGATCCGGGTGCCGCGGGGGGCAGCGAAGTCAAGCCCCGTGTGACGACCGCTGGACCAGTAGCGGCCCCGCTGGTTGAACTTCGCGGATAGCCGGTAGTTCGTGGTCGGCAGTTCGGTGAAGACCGCCTGCGCCTTGCTGGCGCGGTGGTCCGAGGCGGCGAGGGCGGGCGTAGTGGGGGCGATGAGCACGGCCGCCACACCCATACCGACGAGGGGCGTGAACTTCTTCATAGTTCAAGGGATGCTCAATTCTGGGGTGCCCCAATCTGGGCATACCCGGCATTACGGGCATTCCGCGCGTGAACCACGCCACGCTGCTGTGGCCCGCACCACCTCGAAGCGCAGAGGGGATAGGCGGGCGCGCACGTGGCGCCTCTGCGTCTTAGACCTTCTCGACGGGGGCGTAGCGCAACAGCAACCTCTTCACACCCTCGCTGCCGAAGTCGATGTGCGCCTCGGCCTTGTCCGCCTCGCCAGTCGTCGACACCACAGTTCCTAGACCGAATTTCGGGTGCAGAACGGTATCCCCGGCCGTGAGGTCCACCACCGGTCCGGCAGCCCGGCGGGCAGTGCCGGCGACAGCAGCCAGCGCAGGTGCGGCACCTCGGCCACCCGCCGACGGCCGTCGGCTCAGATCGCGGCCGGTCCGGCGCCAGTCGATCAGGGATGCGGGAAGTTCCTCGAGGAACCTGCTCGGTGGGTTCATCTGCGGGGTGCCGAACTGCAGGCGGCTGGCCGCGCGGCTGATGTACAGGCGCTTGCGGGCCCGGGTGACGCCGACGTAGGCCAGACGTCGCTCCTCCTGCATCTCCACCGGGTCGTCCAGCGAGCGCTGGTGCGGGAAGATCCCCTCCTCGAGCCCGGTGAGGAACACGGCGTCGAACTCCAAGCCCTTGGCGGTGTGCAGCGTCATCAGCGTGACCAGCCCGCCGGCGTGCTCGGGCACCTCGTCGGCCTCCGCGACCAACGCGACCCGCTCCAGGAAGTCGGCCAGCGTGCCGTCGGCGTTGTCGTTCATGAACTCGCGGGCCACGGACGTGAGTTCGGCGAGGTTCTCCAGCCGGGCCTCGTCCTGTGGGTCGTTGCTGGCCTGCAGTTCCGCGACCAGCCCGGACTGCTCCAGCACCGCCTCGACCATGTCCTCGGTGTCCGCGCCGGAGTCAAGCAGCATCCGCAGTTCGTCCAGCATCACCAGGAAGCCGCCGATCCGGGTCTCGGCGCGCGGACCGATCCCGGTTTCCGGCGCCCGTCGCAGGGCCTGCTCGAACGTCAACTGCTGCTTGGTGGCGAAGGCAGTCACCTGCTCGACGGTGCGATCGCCCAGTCCCCGTTTGGGAACGTTCAAGATCCGGGTCAGCGCCACGTCGTCCTCGGGGTTGGCGACCACGCGCAGATACGCCAGGGCGTCGCGCACTTCTTTGCGCTCGTAGAACCGGACGTTGCCGACGATGCGGTAGCGCAAGCCGGAGCGCAGCAGCACCTCTTCCAGCGGGCGGGATTGCGCGTGGGTGCGGTAGAAGACCGCAATCTCGCCGGCATCCCACCCGTCCGCGGTGAGCTTCGAGATCTCGCCGACCACGAACGCGGCCTCGTCCCGGTCGTCGTCGGCGACGTAGCCGGTGAGCAGATCACCGTCGCCCGCGTCGGTCCACAGCCGCTTCTCGCGACGCTGCGTGTTGTGGGCGATGAGCGCGTTCGCCGCCGACAGGATCGTCTGCGTCGAGCGGTAGTTCTGTTCCAGCAGCACGACTTCAGCACCTGGGAAGTCCTTCTCGAACTCGTGGATGTTGCGCACGTCGGCACCGCGGAACGCGTAGATCGACTGGTCGGAGTCGCCCACGACACACAGCTCCGCGGGATCCAGGCCCAGCTCCGCGCCGCCCACGAGTTTGCGCACGAGTTGGTATTGCGCGTGGTTGGTGTCCTGGTACTCGTCGATGAGGACGTGCCCGAACATGCGGTGGTAGTAAGCGGCCACCTCGTCGAACAGCGAGAGCACCGCGACGCTGTTGCCGATCAGGTCGTCGAAGTCCATGGCCCCGGCCCGCTGCATGCGCTCGGTGTAGCGGCGGTAGACGTCGGCGAGCACTTCTTGCGCCTCGGTTTCCGGCGTGAACGACTCGTGGTCGATCAGTTCGTTCTTCAACG
Source organism: Actinomycetes bacterium (assembly GCA_029778515.1). Next base: position 3,022 of record JAKOQD010000323.1, on the reverse strand, counting down.
CCGAAACCTGGTGGGCCAGGCCGCGGGGTCGGTAGCGCTTGGGATCGAGGTCGAGTTCCTTGGAGATCTGGGTGAACATCCGGCGCTGGTCGTCGGTGTCGTAGATGGAGAACGAACTCGGGTAGCCCAAGTGGTGGGCCTGCCGGCGCAGGATTCGCACGCAAGCGCTGTGGAACGTCGAGACCCACATGCGCTGTCCGACCGGGCCGACTAGCGCGGTGACCCGCTCCTTCATCTCGGCAGCGGCCTTGTTCGTGAACGTGATCGCGAGGATCTCCGACGGGATGGCCTGCTGTGTGTCGAGCAGGTGGGCGATGCGCCGCGTCAACACCCGGGTCTTGCCCGAACCCGCGCCCGCGACGACCAGCAGCGGCCCACCGCGATGGGCGACGGCGGCGGCTTGCTGGGGGTTGAGGTCGGAAAGCAGGTCGTTCACTGGCTTCACTCTAGGTGGGGGTCCGGACAACCCAACCGAGGGTTGCATCGTTGCCTGGCCGCCGGCTCGAGAGTCGCGCGGTTGCCGGTTAGGGAACCACTGATAAACGCGGTTCCGAGCGAAACGCGGCTGAGGGTGCGAGATGCAAGCCCCACATCGTGGGTCATAGCAGCGCTATGGCGCTAGATGTGGGGCGAAGCAGATTGCGCGCTCAGGCACGTTGCAGCCGGGAGATGGTTAATCAGTGGTTCCTTAACGGCCCTCAAATGGGCAACCGGGCGCCTCTCGGTTACCGGACTACTTGATGACCCCCACCAGCCGCACGGACGCGGTCCCCTTGGGCGCATCACCCGCGACATGGATGACCTTGTCATCGCCTAACGCGACCAGCACCAGGTCGGTATTGGACCGTCCCGTACGAACATCCACGGTGCGCGTCCCCGGCCGGTCACCGCTACCCCACACCGTTACGCCGCCGGCCTTCTTCGCCCCCTTGGTGGTCACCGCGAGAACAACGGCACGGGCACTGGCGGGACCTGTGAGGGTCTGGGTTTTACCCGTCTTCACGACGCCGAGATCACTGCCAGCCGGCGCCAGCCGGCCACCATCAGCTTGCGGTGAGGTGATCCAGCCGCCGATCGCGACAGTGACCGAAGCCGGCGCCTTTGATGTATTGGTCAACCCGACCTGCCCGTCGGAGAGCCGTGCGAACACGTTGGCGCTGTGCTCCGCGGAACTCACGTCGACGGTGTCCGCCCGGGTCTTCGCGCCGGGGGCCGTGACCCGGATGTGGCCAGCCGAACTCCCCACGGCATTGAGCGTGAGAGCAGCGCCGGTTGCCGTCTTGGGAGCATCCGGCAACGCCACGGGAACCGTCTGGCCGGCCGGGATCTGCACTGTCGCGGCGACTTTTGTGGGGACAGGCTGCCAAGTCCCAGTGCGACCGGTCGCAGCCGCGGCGCTTGAGCGGGCGAAGTAGCCCAGAACGTCCACGGCGACCCGGGCGTGACCGGCGACGGTGGACAGCCAGATGCGGCCGGTGTCGGAGACCGGGACGATCGACGTGGCGGCCGAGGCTCCGTTCATGCCCAACGACACAACCCGCGGCCCGTTCATTCCTGGACTACCGGCGGCGGTGATCCAGCCCGGCGCATTGGACGCGTAGGCCGTCACCCGCACGGCCACCGCCTGGACCCCGGTCTTCGGCACGCCCTTGCGGCCGGTGATCTGGATCGGCAGGCTGCGGTCGTCACCGGACCAGCGGCGCTGCTGCAGGTAACACCCGGCGTCGCCCTTCTTCCGGCCGTCGAATACGCGCGCCGCCGTGATCGGCACGAAGGCCGCGGAGGCGGTCAGTTTCCGCGCGCTGCCCGACACCCGGGCGATGGGACAGGCCGTGTCGACCACCGGCGTTCCGTCCCAGTACGAGGTGCGCGCCGCAGCCCCATCCCAGGTCATCGAGAAGTGCACGTGGTTGCGGTGGCAGTCGGTGTCGTCGCCGGCCGCCGGGCGGTTGTAGCAGCCGCGCAACTCCGTCCAGCCGCGTTTGGTGTCGTAGGCCCGCCACATCTCGTTGGCCCACCCGATGTACATGATCCCGAGCCGGCGCGCGTTGGCAGCCGGCGTACCGTCCGGCCCAGGCGCGGTCACCCAGTCCACGAAGGCCTGGGCCTGCGCCTTCTCCTCGGGGTTGCGGAAGTCGACCATCCAGTCGACGGCGCGCCCCTCTTTGTGTTCACTGATCGTGTCCTGGTCGCACGCGCGACTGATCCCGATCGTGGCGGAACCGTAGGTGTCGAGCAGCAATTGCCGCAGAGCCAAGGCACCGGGCCGCGGCCTCGGGTCGCAGGTCGTCATGCCTTCGTACTCGACCGGGGCGTCCAGAACGGTCGGATAAGGCCGGTCCGGAGGAAGTTGAGGGGCAGGGACGGGGGCCGGGGCCGCCTGGGCCGGAGCCGTGATCAGAACTGCGATCAGCGCCGACAGCAGGGGAAGCAGGCGTTGCTGTACCACCCGAGGCACCTTGCCAGTGGCATTTCTGCAACCCGGGCATGTCGCGGGCTCAAAAGGTCACGAAACGGTCACGAAGCAGCCGTAAGTCAACATTTCGTTGTCCGGATTGTCTTTCCGCTCGGATCGATAGGAAAGAGACACGCCGCGGTCGGGGTCGATGGCCCGGCGTGTTGGCTCAAGCGATATGCAATTCCGGACACTAATCGACGGGGGCGTGCACTACTCCCACTCGATCGTGCCCGGCGGCTTGCTCGTCACGTCCAGCACGACCCGGTTGACCGCCGGCACCTCGTTGGTGATCCGCGTACTGATGGTCGCGATCACCTCGTGCGGCAGCCGTGACCAGTCCGCGGTCATGGCGTCCTCGCTGCTCACCGGGCGCAACACGACCGGGTGGCCGTACGTGCGGCCGTCACCCTGCACCCCGACGCTGCGCACGCCGGCCAGCAGCACGACCGGGAACTGCCAGACGGAACGGTCCAGACCCGCCGCGCTGAGTTCCGCCCGGGCGATGGCATCGGCCTGTCGCAGCATCTCCAGATTCTCCTCGGTGACCTCGCCGACGATCCGGAT
>JAKOQD010000322.1 GCA_029778515.1 Actinomycetes bacterium | reverse complement strand
CCGAGGGTGCCTTGGAGCACGTGGGCCCGCTGGTGGAGACCTACCAGCACGAGAAGCCGCTGTCCATCGCGCTGCGCGAGATCAATGACGGGCTGCTGGAGACCACCACGGTCACGCACGAGGAGACCGCAGTCTGACTCCCGAGGTTGTCCTCGGAGTAGGTGGCGGCATCGCCGCCTACAAAGCCGCTGAGGTGCTGCGCCGGATCCAGGCGCTGGACGCAGCGATCACCGTCGTGCCCACGGCAACCGCACTCAAATTCGTCGGTGCGGCCACCTGGTCGGCGCTGTCCGGCCGGCCGGTGACCCACGACTTCTTCGAGGGTGTCCACGAAGTCCCCCACGTGCGGATCGGCCAGCAGGCCGACGTGGTGGTTGTGGCCCCTGCCACAGCCAACCTCTTGGCCAAGGCTGCTTATGGCCTGGCCGACGACCTGCTCACAAACACACTGCTCACCGCCCACTGCCCCGTGGTGATGTTCCCGGCCATGCACACCGAGATGTGGGAGCACCCGGCGACGCGCGCAAATGTGGCCACGTTGCGTGACCGCGGCGTCCTGGTCGTCGATCCCGATTCAGGCCGCTTGACCGGTGCCGACTCCGGGCCGGGCCGCCTGCCCGAGCCGGAGGCCATCGCCTGGATCGTGGCCGCAGCACTGGCCAAAGGCCATGATCTGCACCCCGACCTGCGCGGCCGGCACATCGTCGTCAGCGGCGGCGGCACCCGCGAACGCCTTGACCCGGTCCGCCATATCGGCAACCGCTCGTCGGGTAAGCAGGCAATGTCGTTGGCGGCTGCGGCGGTATCCCGGGGAGCCCTAGTGACGCTCATCCGCGGTGATGTTGACGTCCCGACCCCTGCGGGTGTCGAAGTGATCGACGCGCTGACCGCCGACGACATGCTGCGGGCTGCCCGCGATCTGCGCGACGACGCCGACGCGATCATCATGGCCGCGGCGATCGCGGACTTCCGGGCCGAATCGCTGCCCGACGCGAAGATCAAGAAGGG
>JAKOQD010000321.1 GCA_029778515.1 Actinomycetes bacterium | reverse complement strand
CCCGGCCGCGTGGGCGTCCCCGGTGAGCGCGTGGCAAACGAACACCGCATTGTCGGCGGCAGGGCTCAGCGTCCCGTAGGTCTCATAGGCCACGTCCACCGGCCCGAGCGTGCCGCCCTGGGCGAGTTCGAGGGGTACATCGGCGCCGAACAGGCGGACGGTCTGGGTGTTCACGAGACCGACCGAGCCGGCCTGCGTGCTTCCCGCCATCTGTTCTCCTCGTCCGCCGGTGGGGGCCAAAGCATACCGTCGGCCCGGTGTCGGCAGGGCGTGGGACAATCGCTGGCGAGACGATCGAGAGGACCGGGAATGAGCGAGCTTAAGGACAAGATCAACGCCGACAAGGTGGCCGCGATGAAGGCCAAGGACGAGATGGCGCTGTCCACTTTGCGGATGGCGCTCGCCGCGATCCAGACCGAGGAGGTCGCGGGCAAGGTGGCCCGCGAACTGTCGGACGCCGACGTGCTCGCCGTCCTGAACCGCGAAGTGGCCAAGCGCAGGGATTCCGCCGAGGCGTACACCACGGGGAATCGCCCGGAGTTGGCGGCAAAGGAGCTCGCCGAGGTGGAGGTGCTGCAGCGCTACCTGCCGGCCGCGCTCTCGGACGAGGAGTTGGACGCGATCGTCACCGCCGCTCTGGCCGCCGCTGCCGCCGAACTGGGCGCCGCGCCGACGCTGCGACAGATGGGCCAGGTGATCAAGGCCGTCAACGCCGAGGTGGCCGGACGCGCCGAGGGCGCGCAGGTCGCCGCCAAGGTGAAGGCCGCGCTCGCCTGATCAAACTGGCGCGACGAACAGCCGAGACCCCCTGCGGTGACCTCGTGTCGATCAGCCGGAAACCGACTTCGGCACGTACCGCCAGAACGCGGGCACGGCCATTGTCACCAGGATGGTGAACAGGATCACCAGGAGTCCGCCGCCACCGGTGGCCCAGGCAGTACCGATGCCGCCGGCCGCGTAGCCATGCAGCACGTCGGCGATCCGCGGGCCCCCGGCCACCACCACGATGAACACGCCCTGCAACCGCCCGCGCACGGCATCATCGGCTGCTGACTGAAGCATGGCCTGGCGGAAGGCGGCCGAAGCCATGTCGGCTGCGCCGCCGACCGCCAGGCAAACGAGCGCGGCCACCAGCATCGGCGTCCGCCAGGCTCCGGCAAGCCCGACGGCCAAACCCAACAGTGCCATCGCCGCACCCCAGATCAGGATGCTGACCACGACGGCACGTCCCTGTCGGGTGACCTTGGAGATCCAGCCGGAGAGCACCCCGCCCAGCACCGCGCCGAGCGGCATGGCCGCCATCAGCAGCGCGAACTCCGTCCCGCCTTCAATCGGTCCGCCGAACGACTGGTGCGCGATCTGGGGCGCCAGGGCCCGCGGCATGCCGAAGATCATTGCGATCAGGTCCACGACGAACGACATCAGCAGGATCGGGTGGCCCTTGAGGTAGCTGATCCCGTCCACCACGGACTTCAGCCCCGGCGACCCGGTGCGGTTCTCGACCGACAGGCTCGGCAGCAACCACACGGCCCGCAGCGTGGCGAACAGGAAGACCGTGTCGATCAGGTAGAGCCAGGCGTAGCCCAGCACCGGGATCAGGGCGCCACCGATCATCGGTCCGGCGATCGCTCCGGCCATCATTACGGTCATGTTCAGCGAGTTGGCAGCCGGCAGTTGGGCTTCGGGCAGCAGCCTCGGCAGCACCGCGCTGCGCGCCGGCTGGTTCACCCCGAAGAAGGCCTGCTGCAGGGCGAACAGGCCGAGCAGAAGCCACACATTGTTGATCCCCAGCGCGGACTGCACCGCGAACAGCCCGCTGGTGACGATCAACCCGACGGTGGTCACCTGCAACAGCCGGCGGCGGTCGAAGTGGTCGGCCAGCGCACCACCCCAAAGCCCGAAGACGATCAGTGGAACCAGTCCGAACAGGCCGGTGAGACCCACGTAGCCCGAGTCCTGAGTCATCGCGTAGATCTGGGCGGGGACGGCGACCACGGTCAGCTGGGCGCCGATCACGGTGATGATGTTGGCCTGCCACAGCCGGCGGAAATGCGGGTTGCGCAAGGGTGTGGTGTCTGCGAACACCTCTCGGACGGCGGCCATGGAGCGAGAGCCTAAGCCTGCTCAGTTCGCGAGGTCGAACTCGGCCAGGCTCTGGTAGCCGGCACCGCCGGGCAGCGACTGCGAACGGATCAGGCTGAAGCGCTCCACCGCCCAGGTCTGCGCCGGGATGGTGTTGAACACCTCCAGCCAGCCGGTGCCGGAGATGCCGTTGGCTCGTGCGATCGTCAGGTGTGGACGCAACCTGCCGCCCTCAACTTCAACGCCACTACGGGTGACGGCAGTACGGGAGCGCTTGGCCAACTGGGCGAGTTCGGTCCCGCCAGCACTCACACCCAACCAGAATGCCCGCGCGTGATCGGGGTCGGGGAAAGCGCCGGCGCCTTCGATCGTGACCGCGAACGGGCGCGTCCGCGCGGCTACCTCGGCGAGCGCCGCTTCCAGGTCGGGGACGGCGGACGGGTGGACGTCGGCCATGAAGGCGCAGGTCAGGTGCCAACTCTCCGGCAATGTCCAGCGCAGGTTCAGGGCGTTGGTGCGGCGCGGTTCGAGGAACGTGTCCAGGGCTTCGCGGACCGACGCCGAGGGCAGGACCGCGACGAAGAGCCGTTCAGCCATCGACGCGCAGCACCTTCAGTTCGTCGTGGAAGCGGCGTACCTGAACTGCGCCGAAGATCAGCACTGCGCCGGCGATCAGGGCGAAGATGCCGATCGTGATCGCCAGCACCGCCACACCCGTGTCGGGGTTGACCAGGAAGTAGATTCCGAGGAAGGCGGTGACCAGCCCGGACACCAGCACCCACAGCCAATGCCCGCCGTTGGCGCGCAGCCGGAACGCGAGCACGATCTGGAACAGGCCGATCACCAGTGCCCAGATGGCGAAGATCACCACGACGATGGCAGCGACGGTCTGCGGATAGCGCAGCACGAGAAGGCCGATCACGATGCCGGCGATGCCCTGAAACACCGAGCTTCCCCAGACCGTCCGCGGGGCGAAGATGCCAATGCCCAGCGCCACGATGCCGTCCGCGAGCGTGAAGACGCCGAAGAGCATGAAGAGTGCAGAGACCGTCCAGCCCGGCACGAACAGCGCGAACAGGCCGAGTGCGATGGCGAAGATGCCGCGGGTGAGGGTGAGCCACCACAGCCGCTTCACGAGCTCTTCGGGCGCTACGGACACGGGTTCGATCAGGCTCACGGTCAACTCCTGGCGTGGCTGGTGCTTCTCATCTGGGCTTGACGCTACTCCGTCCGGCCCGGCTGGTCATAGGCTGCGTCCATGGAGCCAGATCAAACCGCCGCCGACGCGTCCGAAACCGAACTGTCGACAGCGATGCTGGCGGAGCCGGACGCGACCAACCCAACGCCGAGTGGAAAGCGGCAGCTGCGGGTGCTCGCCGATCTCGGCCACCCGTTCGCCTGGGGGTTCCTAGCGGCTGCCGGCTTGCTGGTCGCGACTTCGCTGGGCGGCGCGCTGAGTGCGCTCTCCACGGTCGCGGTCTCGATCGGCGTGGCACTGTTCATCGCGCTTGCGCTCGAACCGCTGGTGCGTTGGCTGGGTAAGCACGGCATGTCGCGCGGCATGAGCATCGCGGTGGTGTTCGTGGGTTTCGCGGTATTCCTCGGGGGCGTGCTCGCGATCGTGATTCCGATGGTCGCGGTGCAGATCACCCAGTTCGCGCAGGCCATTCCCGGCTACATCACCAACCTGCAGAACGCCGAATGGTTCCAGAACCTGCTCGCTGCCAGCGGTTCGAGTGACCTCTACGAGAACCTGCTGAACCAGGCTCGCACCTGGCTCTCCAACCCGGCGAACCTGCTCACGATCGGTGGTGGAACGCTCGCGGTGGGCACGGGTCTGATCAACATGATTTCCGGGACGATGATCGCGATAGTCCTCGCCCTCTACTTCCTGGCTTCGATCAACACGATCAAGTCGGCGTTCACGAGCCTGGCACCGGCCTACGCGCGGCCACGGTTGGGCAAGATGACCGACCATGTCACCGAGTCGGTCGGTCAGTACGTGTCCGGAATGGCGATCCTGGCGCTGTGCAACTCGATCTTCGCTTTCATCCTGCTCAGCATTCTCGGGGTACCGTTCGCGTTCCTGATGGCGTTCCTGGCGTTGCTGATCACGATGATTCCGATGATCGGTTCGGTGCTGTTCTGGCTGCTCGCATCCCTGGTGGCGCTGTTGCATGCGCCGCTCACCGGACTGATCTTCCTCGTGGTCTATTTCGCGTACATGCAGGTTGAGGCGTACGTGATGACTCCGCGCGTGATGAACAAGGCCGTCGATATCCCAGGCTCGCTGGTGCTGATTGGCGCCATGGTGGGCGGCACGCTGCTGGGTCTGCTCGGTGCGCTGATCGCGGTGCCCGTAACCGCCACGCTGCTGATGATCCTCAAGGAGGTCTTCATCCCGAGGCAGGATGCGAAGGTGGTTCCCGACTAAGACGACTAGGGACGATCCCCTCGTTCTGGTCCGGAACAGGCGAGACCCTCATCAGTGTACGTTTCCTGAGAGTTTGCTGAGATTCGCTGCGCGTGGCCGCTTTGGGGCTGTTCTGGACGAAAAGTGTCAGAGCCGACTTGTTTGCTTGTTTCATGGAAGAGCGGACGGGTCTGGTGCCGGTGGAGGTAGCGCTGGCTCGGATTCGTGTTGCGCTGAACTCGATCGATCCGGATCGTTCCCGGTTGGCGCCGGAAGCCCGGCTGCGGGTGGCTACGGCCGCTCGGAGTGTGACCGGGCGGCTGGACGCGCTGACCTCGCAGTTGCTGGCTGAGGCTGACGCCTCCCACGCTTCAGAACGCGCGACGGGGACGCCGACTTCGACCTGGCTGGCGATCGATCAGAACCTGACCAAACGTGAAGCGGCGGGTGCGCTGCATCGGGCCACCGAGCTGGCTGCGCACCCGGTACTCGGTCAGGCCGCGGTCGCTGGAAAGGTGAGTACGGGTCAGGTGCGGGCGATCAACACCGTGCTCGCTGGGCTGGCCCCACAGCTGGATTCTGGGCAGCAGGCGCAGGCCGAGCAGTTGCGGGAGCATGGCTGACACCCATGATTCGGACGCGTTGGGCAAGGCCGCAACGCAGGTGTTGGCGAAGGTCGCCCCGGCAGACGCCATAGAGGGACTCGAAACCAAGTTGCAGCGTGAGGCCGAGGCCGCGCACCGGTCCCGTTCGTTGCGGTTCTGGCGGCAGAGTGGTTCGGTGCGGTTCGAGGGCTG
>JAKOQD010000320.1 GCA_029778515.1 Actinomycetes bacterium | reverse complement strand
TGCCGTGGGATGAGAAGCAGGTTGTCTACGTCTGGTTCGACGCGCTGCTGAACTACATCACGGCGATCGGCTACGGCCAGGACGAGGCCAAGTTCGACGGCATCTGGCCGGCGAACGTGCACTTGGTGGGCAAGGACATCCTCCGCTTCCACGCGGTGTACTGGCCGGCGATGCTGATGGCTGCCGGTCTGCCGCTGCCCGAGAAGGTGTTCGCGCACGGCTGGCTGCTGGTGGGCGGGGAGAAGATGAGCAAAAGCAAGCTCACCGGGATCTCTCCGCAGCAGATCACCGACGACTTCGGCACCGACGCCTTCCGCTACTACTTCCTGCGCGCGATCCAGTTCGGCCAGGACGGCTCGTTCTCCTGGGAGGACATGGCCGCCCGCTACACCGCCGAACTGGCCAACGGGCTGGGCAACCTTGCCAGCCGCGCGACGGCAATGGTGGGCAAGTACCGCGAAGGCGTGCTGCCCGAGCCGGGGGAGTACACCAACGCCGACCTCGCCCTGCAGGAACTGCTGGTCGCTTGTGCCGAAGAGGCCGATGCCGCGATGCTGCGACTGGACTTCAGCGGCGGCATCCTGCGGGTCAAGGAGTTCGTCGACGCCGTCAACGTGTACGTCACCGAGCAGGCGCCGTGGGTGCTTGCCAAGGAGCCGGGCGACGCGAAGCGGCTGGACACCGTGCTCTACACGATCTGCGAGTCGCTGCGGGCCATTGCAGTGCTGTATCACGCGGTCATGCCGGCGACCTGCGAGGCGCTATGGCAGCAACTCGGGGCACCGGAACCGCTGGATGGGCAGAACGTGACCACGGTTGCGTCGTGGGGTCAGCTGGCGCCGGGCTCGACGGTCACCAAAGGCGCGGCGCTGTTCCCGCGGCTGGAGACTGCGTGAGGCTGCCGGAGGGCTACCCGGCGCTGCCGGAGCCTTTGCCCTATCCGGTAATCGACAGTCACTGTCACCTGGACATCGGGGCGCAAGGACGGACCGGCGAGCCCGGAGTCGAGGTGGAGCTTGCGCTGAGCGCGGCCGAGGCTGTGGGCGTCGACGGGGTCATCCAGGTCGGTGTCGATCTGCCGAGTTCACAGGAGTCCGTGCGGCTGGCCGGCGAGTGGTTCCAGGTCCGCGCGGCCGTCGCGCTTCATCCCAACGAGGCGCCGGTCGTACCGGACCTCGCCGCAGCCATGCAGGAGATCGCCGACCTGGCCGCCGACGATCGGGTGGTCGCGGTGGGCGAGACCGGCATGGACTTCTTCCGGACCGAACCCGAGGGACGCGCGGCGCAGGAGCAGTCGTTCCGCGCGCACATCGCGCTGGCCAAGGCGCTGGACAAGACGCTGGTGATTCACGACCGGGACGCGCACGCCGACATCTTGCGCGTGATGGACGACGAAGGCGCGCCACAGCGGGTGGTGATG
>JAKOQD010000054.1 GCA_029778515.1 Actinomycetes bacterium | reverse complement strand
TGTCGGCCATGGTGGTCCTCCTCGGTGTAGTTGGTCACCGGTTCTGTACCCATGGCATCCGTAGCTAACCCCTGCGCAGCCTCAGACGGTCACCGGCTCGCTGTGCGTGGTCACCCAGAACCGCGAGGTCACGACGACCCCGACCACCAGGAGCAGTGAGGTCAGGATGAAGGGCCAGGTGCGGTCCATGCCCGACAGCCATCCCGAGATCCAGCCGAACGGAGCGGTGACCAGCATCACGCAGGTGCGCTGAATCGCCATCACCCGGGACCGCTCGTCCCGGTCGACGTGCAGCGCGACCAGGGATTCGGCCAGCATGAACAGGATGCTCGCGCCGAACGCGTCCAGCAGCAGGCAGACCCCGAGCATCGCGTAGGTGGACCAGTTCGCGGCCCCGTCCGGCGCCGGAATGACCACCAGCAGCACCTGGCCGGCCAGGTACACCAGGAACCCCAGGAGCGTGGGCAGGCGCAGGTGCTTCTGATGCGTCAGCCAGGGGATCACGGTGAAGAAGAACACCACCGAGAGCACCGAGCGGATCATCGGGAAGAACGGCAGCAGCGGGTCGGGCACCAACAGGTGCTGGTTGATCACCACCTGCCAGAAAGTGCCGTTGACCAGGGCGACGGCCCCCACGAGCGCCGAGATCGCCAGCGAGAAGATGGTGCCCTTCGACTTGAGGATGAGCCCGAGCACGCCCCGGTACTCGGCCAGCAGCCGCCAGATGCTCACTCCGCGGGTCTGCTGCTGTCGCTGCCGTCCGACCTCGGTCTCGGTCGACCAGCGCCAGAGGATGTAGATCTTCGCGCTCATGATCACGAACGCGTTCAGATACAGGATGCGGACGGCCGGCTCCAGCCCGAACTCCGCTACCAGGACGGCGGCGATCGGCGCGAACAGCGCGGAGAACTCGGCGGCCACCTTGATCAGCGAGTAGACGTGGGTGATCTCACCGCGATCGACGTCTTCGACCAGCAGGCAGTCCCAGGAGTTCTGGGTGACCTGCCAGGCGCCATTGATGACGGACGCGACCAGGAACCACCAGAAGTTCTGTGCGAACGCCCAGATCAGGCAGGGGATCGACCACGCGATGATGTCGAAGATGGCGGTGGTGGCCCGGCGGCCGAGCTTGTCGGTGATCACGCCGCTGAGCAGGCCGAACACCACCTGGGAGAGCACTGAAATGGTCGCCAGCAACCCGATCTGCTGGTCGTGCACGCCGAGCGCCAGCATGAACACGGACGCGTACGGCAGCACCAGCATCATCGAAAGTCCCCACATGGGCTCGGTGTACACGCAGGCACGACCGTTGCCGCGCAGCCCGAGCAGGCTGGTCAGCAATGGGCTTCTCGATCTCGGCACCGGATCAGTTAAGCACTCGCGGTGACACGATTCATCCGGACGCGGAGTGGCCCGCGACCCCGATCAGTGCACGGGCGGGGCACCCGCTTCCGAATCCTCCGGCTTGCGCAGGAACAAGGTGGCCAGGAAGCCAACCAGCCAGATGGCGCCAACGGTCAGGAATGCCGCCCGGGCGCCGGCAGCAAGGGACTGCTCGGCGCCGAGGGTCTCCGGCTGGGCAGCGGCCACACCGGCCATCACCGTGACGAAGAGTGCCGTCCCGGCCGCACCGGCGACCTGCTGCACCGTACCGAGCATCGCCGAGCCATGGCCATATAGATGCGGAGGCAAGGCACCGAGGGTGATGGTGAACAAGGGCGTGAACATGAACGCCAGGCCAAGGCTGAGGGTGAGGTGGGCGATCAACAGCTGCCACCACTGCGTGGTCACCGCCAGCTGGCCGAACAGTCCCAGCGCAACGGACACTGCCACTGCGCCCGGCACGATCAGCCAACGCGGCCCGACCCGGTCGTAGAGGCGTCCGACGACCGGTCCGAGCAGACCGGTGAGTAGCGCGCCGGGCAGCAGCAGCAGGCCGACGTACAGCGGCTCGGCATGCAGCACCTGCTGCAGGATCAGCGGCAGCGCGATGATCGTGCCGAACAGCACCGCCATGGCGATCGCCATCACCCCTAGCGCCGTGGTGAAGATCGGGTAGGTGAAGGTGCGCAGGTCGAGCAGAGCGGCGTCCGTCCGCTGCAGGACGAGCTGTCGCCAAATGAACAGGCCGAGCGAGACCACGCCCACTCCGAGGGCGGCTTCGAGCAGCCAGCCCGCGGTCGGGCTGCCGACCAGACTCAGTCCGTACACCAGGCCACCGAACCCGAAGCCGGTCAGCGGAATGCTGAGCACGTCGAGCTTTACCGCCACCGGGGTGTTCAGGTTCGGCACCTGCCGCAAACCGAGCAGCAGGATCGCCAGTGCGATCGGCAACACCAGTACGAACACGAACCGCCACGGCAGGAACTGCAGGATCACTCCCGAAAGCGTCGGCCCGATGGCCGGCGCCGCCGAGATCACCAGGCTGATCGTGCCCATCACCCGGCCACGAAGCTTGGCCGGCACCAGCTCCATCACCGTGGTCATCAGCAGGGGCATCATGATCGCCGTACCGCTGGCCTGGATGATTCGTCCGGCCAGCAGGCTCGGGAACGCCCAGCCGAGCGCTGCAACCAGGGTGCCGACGCTGAACAGCGACATGGCGAGGGTGAACACCGTCCGGGTTGCGAACCGTTCCATCAACCAGCCGGTGATCGGAATGACGACGGCCATGGTCAGCATGAAGCCGGTGGTCAGCCATTGCGCGGTGCGCTCATCGATGCTCAGGTCGGTCATGATCCGCGACAGCGCAACGTTCAGCGCGGTCTCATTGAGGATCACCACGAACGCGCCCACCAGGAGCACGGCGAGCACGCGGACGGAGGTCGCCGGCAGCCGGTCGACAACTTCGGGCTCGACGGTAGCGGCGGTGTTGGTGGACATCTATCGGTACTCCCATGCGGTTCGGCAGCTGAGGTCGGCGGCGCGCGGCCGCGGGCAGGACTAGCCGTTCGGGATCAAGGCGCTGTCTGATGGGTATATTCCCGAGTGAAGCCCGGACAGCTCGACACCGGTCGATGAAGCCAGCGTCGTGGGCAGGTTGGGCTAAGCAAGAATGCGGAAGAGGAGACCCATGATCAGACTGGCCACGATCGGCACCAGTTCGATCACCCGGACGCTCGCGACGGCGGTCGCCCAGACCGACGGCATCCAAATCGATGTCGTCTATTCCCGGGACGCCGAGCGTGCGGCAGCCCTCGCGATCGATCTGCGTGCACCGGAGTCGAGCTCAGACCTGACCGCGATGCTGGCCCGCGAGGACCTGGACGCGGTCTACATCGCCAGTCCCAACAGCCTGCACGCGCAGCACGCATCAGCAGCGATCGGGGCCGGCAAGCATGTTCTGCTGGAGAAGCCGGCGGCGCCCTCCGCTACGGAGTGGGCGGAATTGGTCGGTCATGCCCAGGCCGCCGGTGTGGTGCTCCTGGAGGCCATGCGCACCGCGTACGACCCCGGCCTGCAGGCCGTCCGCCAACTCCTGCCCGAGCTGGGTCGGCTGCGGCGGGTGTCCTTCCGCTACGAGCAACGCTCGTCGCGCTACGCCAACGTCCTTGCCGGCGAACGGGTGAACATCTTCGATCCCGCCATGGCCGGCGGTGCGCTGTACGACCTCGGTGTGTACTGCATCCACCCGCTGATCAGCCTGTTCGGGGAACCGTCGCGCGTGGTCGGTGAGTCGGTGCTGCTGGACACCGGTGCGGACGGGGCTGGCGTTGCGCTCGCGGTGTACCCGGACTTCATCGCCGACCTGTCCTACTCCAAGATCACCTCCTCGGAGCTGCCCAGCGAGATCCAGGGCGAGGATGCCACCCTGACGATCGACCAGATCGCCAGCCCGAGGTTGCTGCGCCTGGCCCGTCGCGACGGCCAGGTCACCGAACACCAGGTCACCGGACCGCCACAGCATGGACTACACGGCGAGGTGGCGCACTTCGTCCGCTTGATCGAGGCCGGGGAGTCGGCCGCGCGCGACCAGACGCTGACCCTGCAGACCCTCCGGGTGATCGACCAGCTGCGGGCCGCGCGGGTGTGAACCTCAGCCAAGCCTGGATCGAGGCTAAGGGGCTAAGGCATCTGTTGCTCGGCGATCATTAAGCCCGCAGCCACCGACTCGGGTGGTCGAGCTTGTCGAGACCAGCTCAGCGGGTGAATCTGGGCTGACACCGGTAGGTTCAACCCAGTTTTGACCGCTTATGAAGCCCCCACCATTGCCCCCGGAAAGAGCAACCCAACTTTGACCGGCAATGGAGCCAGAATCCGGCCCGATAACCGGTCGAAGTTGGGTTCACTGCGGCGAGGCCACAAGGACCGTCGCCAAATCCGGCTGAAAGTGGGTTCATTCTCCTCCGCGCCTCCTCAAGATCAAAGCAGACCCCAGCAGTACGACCAACCGGGCCCCCGAGCCCGGCGCCTGACCCCTCTGAACTGCGATTCAGCACCGACTTCGACAAGCTCAGCCGGCGCTACCTCAGATTGATTCGCGCTTTGGAGAGTCCGGATCCGGCTAAGAATTATGACTAGCCGGCCTAGACAAGCGTTGTCCGGCCGCGGGCCCGTTGGCAGACTCTTGGAAGGCGAACTGAACGGGAGCCCGGATGACCGATCGAGACCGACGTGCCATCACCACCGCGACGAGCGCGGACGCCGACCTGGTCGTGCTGCTGGACGCGCACGGCCGCCCAGCCGGCACGGCACCTCGGGCCGAGGTACACGGCTTCGACACTCCGTTGCATCTAGCCTTCTCAAGTCACCTTTTCGACGACTCCGGACGGGTGCTCCTGACCCGCCGCGCCCTCACCAAGCGCACCTGGCCGGGGGTGTGGACGAACTCCTGCTGCGGGCATCCGCGACCAGGCGAGCATGCAGCCGATGCGATCCGACGGCGAGTGGCCGACGAACTGGGCGCGGAGGTGACCGGCCTTCGGCTGGTGCTTCCCGAGTTCCGTTACCGGGCTACTGACGACAGCGGGGTGGTGGAGAACGAGATCTGCCCGGTGTGGGTAGGACAACTGCGCGGGACCCTGCGGCCGAATCCGGCCGAAGTGATGGCGACCACCTGGGCCGAATGGGACGAGGTGGTCACCCTCGCCAAAGCCACGCCGGCGCTGCTCAGCCCATGGGCAGTTCAGCAGGTGCCGCTGTTGGGAATTGAACTACGAAAGGCCGGTGCCGCATGAGCCTCGCCACTCATCCCGACCGTAGCCATCGCCGTCTGGAGAGCTCACCAGCCGAGTCGGACAACGCGACGGTCGCCGCCGTCGACCGCCTGATCGAAGGCACACTCGCAACGCTCCGCGAACACTGGACGGATCTCGCCGCAGGGGTGGTGCCACGCCCAGGGGTGCTGCATACCGACTCGGTGCTGGAGTTGCTGGCCGGACTCGCCATGTCCGGCGGCAAGCACCTGCGCCCACGTATGGTGCATTGGGGCTGGGTAGCCGCCTCCGGGCGGGTGAGCGGAGGCTACGAAGATCTCGTTCGTGCCGGTGCCGCGCTGGAGCTGTTGCACGTGTTCGCGCTTATCCACGACGACGTCATGGACCAGTCGGAGACCCGACGCGGGCGTCCGTCCGTGCATGCAGAGGCGCGTCGCCAGCATCTCCGGTTGCGCGGTCTTGGCGACTCCGAACGGTACGGCGAGAACATCGCCATCCTCGCGGGCGACCTCGCGCACAGCGAAGCGGACGCGCTGGTGGCCGGCCTGCCGGAGCGGATGCAACAGCTGTGGCGCACCCTGAGCACCGAGCTGATGATCGGCCAGGGCAGGGATCTGGTCGGGGCGGCCAACGGACGCCGCGACCTCGAGCACGCCCGCGAGGTGGCCCGGGCCAAGTCGGGTGCTTACACGGTCTGGCGTCCGTTGCAGCTGGGCGCGGCGGCCGCCGGGGCCGCTGAGGCGACCTTCACCGCCCTGGAGCGTTACGGCATTGCGGTTGGGGAGGCGTTCGCGCTGCGCGACGACATCCTCGGGGTGGTCGGGGACGCCAAGGCCACCGGCAAACCCGTGGGTGACGACCTGCTGGCCGGCAAGCCGACCGTACTGCTGGCGCTGGCCACGCAGCGATTCTCGCCGCGCTGGCGACGGGTGCTCGCCCGAGCCGGCACCGCGAACGTTCGGGCCGGTGACGTCGCGGCGCTGCGTGGCGAGTTGGTCAGGTCGGGGGTGATCGACGAGGTGGAAGGCATGATCGCTGCCGCGGTCGAGGCGGCCACCCACGCCCTGGACGATCCGGCGATCGCTCCGGAAGCCGCAGTCGGGCTGCATGCTCTTGCCCGCCGGGTGGCCTGGCGGACGGCGTGAGCCGGGTCATTGTGGTTGGCGCCGGCCTTGCCGGGTTGGCGTCGGCGTGCCGGCTGGTCGGGGACGGGCACGAGGTCACGCTGATCGAACGCGCGACCGACCCTGGTGGGCGCAACGGCATCATCCGGGAGGGCGGGTTCACCTTCGACTCGGGCCCGACCGTCTTCACCATGCCGCACCTGCTGGATCGGGCCTTCGGGCATCTCGGGCGCCGGCTGGCCGACGAGGTTCGGCTGGCCAGGCTCGATCCCGCCTACCGAGCGGTGTACGCCGACGGCACGCAGCTGCGCGTCCGGGCCGAGCTCGGTGACCAGCTGGCCGAGATCCGCACCGTAGTTTCGGAGCGGGATGCTGCGGCGTTCACGGACTTTGTGAAGTGGCTGGAGGAGCTTTACGCGGTCGAGATGCCGAATTTCATCGAACGCAACTTCGATTCGCCGCTTGATCTGCTGACCCGGCCCGGAGCCGCGGCCAAGCTGATCGGCCTGGGCGGATTCGGCCGCTTGGGCAAGGCCGTCGGCCAACGCTTCGCCGACGACCGGCTGGTGAAGCTGTTCACCTTCCAGGCGATGTACGCCGGGCTGGCGCCGGCGGATGCGCTGGCGATCTACGCAGTGATCACCTACATGGATTCGGTCGCCGGTGTGTGGTTCCCAGAGGGCGGCATGCACGCGGTGCCCGCGGCGCTCGCCAGTGCGCTGGGGGAGTCTGGTGCCGAACTGCGGTTCGGCACGTCGGTGACCAGCATCCTGCGGGATTCGTCCGGACGGGTCGCGGGCGTGGTCGCGGGCGGTGAGCAGCTGCGCGCGGACGCCGTGGTGGTCACCCTCGATCTCCCGGTGGCGTACCGCGAGCTGCTGTCTGACCTGACGCCACCCAAGGTGCTGGCCGGCGCGCAGTACTCGCCGTCCGCGGTGGTGTGGCACGTCGGCGTCCGCGGCCTGCCGGGGGCTGGCGTGGCCCACCACAACATCCATTTCGGCAGCGAATGGACCCGGTCCTTCGAACAGCTGATCAGGCGCAAGGAACTGATGAGCGATCCGTCCCGGCTGGTCACTATTCCGAGCCTGGACGCGCCTGACATGGCCCCGGACGGCCACAGCGCCCTCTACGTGCTGGAGCCGGTGCCGCACCTGGGCGCCCGCATCGACTGGACGCGGGAGAGCGGGCCAATGCGGGAGCGGCTGCATCGGTTCCTTGGCGACCACGGCTACCCCGACGACGTGGTGGTCGAGCGCCTGGTCACGCCGGCGGACTGGGCTGCGCAAGGGATGGCGATGGGCAGTCCGTTCAGCCTCGCCCACACCTTCTTCCAGACCGGACCCTTCCGCCCGCGGAACTTCGAGCCGCGGGTGCCCGGCGTCTTCTTCGCCGGCAGCGGCACGACTCCCGGTGTCGGTGTGCCGATGGTGCTGATCAGCGGCGAGTTGGCGGGGGTTCGCGTCCGGCAGTACCTGAATGCAGCGTCCGCGTCATCCCAGCGTCCTCCGTCATCCCGGCTCACCTCTTCGTCATCCCGGCCTACCTCGTCGTCATCCCGGCCCACCTCTTCGTCATCCCGGCGCAGGCCGGGATCTCAAAGCCCGATCACCACCGCGAGTCAGGCCGAGCGATGAGGGCAAGCGACGTGACTGAACTGGCAGCCGGCTACGCCGAATGCGCCCGGCTGACCCGCGAGTACGGCACCACCTACTACTGGGGCGCGCTGCTGCTCCCCAAGGCGCGGCGCCGCCATGTGTACGCGATCTATGCGCTCTGCCGACTCGCCGACGACGTGGTGGACGCGCCCGGCGCCACCACCGATCGAACCCCGGAGACCCGCGCTGCGCTGGCAGGCTTCCAACAACGCTTCGAGGCCGCCCTCGCCGGCTCACCCGACGACGCGGTCATGGCGGCGATCGCCGCGAGCGTGACCGAATGCGGGATCGATCCCGAGTGTTTTGACCGCTTCTTCAGCGCGATGGCGATGGACCTCGACGTCGACCGCTACGAGAACTGGGCCGACCTCTGCGCCTACATGGAGGGCTCTGCGGCGGTGATCGGCGAGATGATGCTGCCGGTGCTGCAACCCGCGTCCGCGGAGGCCAGGGAGCCGGCCCGGGCGCTCGGCTTCGCCTTCCAGCTCACCAACTTCCTGCGCGACGTCAACGAAGACCTCGACCGTGGGCGGGTCTACCTGCCCCAGGCCGACCTGGCCCGGTTCGGTGCCTCGCCGTGGCACCGCTTGGTGGACGAACCGTGGCGGCGCACGATGGCGCTGCTGATCGCTCGCAACCGGGAGCTCTACGCCCAGGCTCGCACGGGGATTCCGTTGCTGCCCAGCCGCTCGGCGCGCTGTGTGGCCACCGCGCTCACGCTGTACTCGCAGATCCTCGACCGGATCGAGCGCAACGACTACGACGTCTTCTCCGGACGGCTCCGGGTGCCGACCTGGCGCAAGGCCGCCACCGCCTTGACGATCCTGGCCACTGGTCCACGGCTCGCCAAGGCCCCGGCGCTTGGAGGCCAACTTGCGAGCTGAATACCTACTGCTGCTGGCAGCCTGCCTGGTGATCACCCTGCCGCTCGAGTTCGTGCTCGGCGCGCGGGTGTACCGGCGGCCCCGGCGGCTCACCCTGGCGGTGCTTCCCGTGCTGGTCGTCTTCTACCTCTGGGACGCGATCGCCATCGCCCGCGGGCACTGGGACTACCATCCCGGGCGCACCAGCGGAGTGATCCTGCCCGGCGCGATGCCGCTTGAAGAACTGGCCTTCTTCATCGTGATTCCGCTGTGCGGGCTGCTCACCTACGAAGCCGTCGGCAACGTGCTGCGCAACTCGCGGGCACGACGGACGCGGGCGCGAGCGGTGGGGGAGCGGCATGCCTGAGTACACCATCGCCACGCTGGTGGCGGTCGTCGTGGTGGTCGTCGTCGAACTGCGCTGGGCGCGAACCGGCATCTTCGCCACCGCCCAGTACTGGCTGGCCATGGCGATCGTGTTCGCCTTCCAGGTAATCGTGGACGGCTGGCTGACCAGGCTGCCGGACGCGATCGTCCGATACGCCCCGCAGCACTTCCTCGGTGTCCGGTTCCCACTAAACATTCCGGTCGAGGACTTCGGCTTCGGGTTCGCCCTGGTCACCGCGACGATCATCGCGTGGAAGGTGGCAGAGCGTCGGGAGCCGGTTTCGTGAGGGCCTGGCGTCCGGGGCGAGACCCGAAGGCAGTTCGGCATGGCCCATCGACTTCGGCGGACGGATCGCTGGCTGTCGCCGACACCCAACCGCAGGTCCTGGTGGTCGGTGGCGGCATCGCCGGCCTGGCCGCCGCCACCGGACTGGCCGAGCGCGGCGTCCGCGTGACGGTTCTCGAGGCCGAAGGGACTCTCGGCGGACGCGTCCGCGCCTGGCCCGTCGCCGCACCCGGCGGGGGTACCACCACGATGAGCCGCGGCTTCCACGCCTTTTTCCGGCAGTACTACAACCTTCGTTCGCTGCTCCGCCGGGCCGACCCAGCGTTGAGCCGGCTGCTGCCGATCGAGGACTACCCGCTGCAACTGGCCCCGTCGACCAGCCGACCAGCGCCGGTTCGGGACTCGTTCCGGAACGTGCCACGTACGCCGCCGTGGAACCTGGTCGGCTTCGTCGCGCAGAGCCCGTCTTTTGGGTTGCGGGATCTGGCCCGGGTGGACGTCCGCGAGGCGCTGGGGCTGCTGCAGGTGCGCTTCCCGCAGACCTACACCGATCTGGACGGGATCAGTGCGGCCGAAGTGCTCGACCGGCTGCACTTTCCGGATTCGGCGCGGCACCTGGCCCTGGAGGTGTTCGCCCGCAGCTTCTTCGCTGACCCGCGGGAGTTCTCCGGGGGCGAGTTGATCGCGATGTTCCACACCTACTTCGTCGGCTCGGCCGAAGGGCTGCTGTTCGACGTGCCCGACGACGACTACGACACCGCGCTGTGGGCTCCGCTCGGCCGCTACTTGGCCGCACTCGGTGTGAACGTGGCGACCGGGAGTCGAGTGCGGGGTCTGGAGCACTCGGGTGCGGGCATCGTCGCACACTCGGACGCGGGCGAGGTGCACGCGGACGCGGTCGTTCTCGCGCTGGACACCCGCGGCCTGCAGCAAGTCGTGGCGGAATCTCCGTGGCTGGGCGATGCGGCCTGGCGCCAGCGGATCGAGGGCCTGCGGATCGCGCCGCCGTTCGGCGTGGGCCGGCGTTGGCTGTCCGGACGGTTCCCGGACGTGGCGTCCTTCCTCGGTACCAGTGCCTACGGCCCGCTGGACAACCTCAGCCGGGTGGACGCCTTCGAGTCCGGCGCAGCCCGCTGGGCCGCTCGGTCCGGCGGCACGGTGGTGGAGGCGCACGGCTACGCGCTCACCGACACCTCGGACGCCACCCGTGACCGGCTCTGGGCCGAGGCGGCCCGGCTGCACCCGGAACTCGGCGCCGCCAAGGTGCTGGCGGAGGAATGGCTCGTCGAAGCCGACTGCGCCCTGGTCGACACCTCGCCGTGGCGGCTGCGTCCAGAGGTGACGACCCCGGATCCGCGCGTGGTGCTCGCCGGTGACCTGGTGCGCTGCGACTGGCCGATCGCCCTGATGGAGCGCGCCGCCACCACCGGCTGGCAGGCGGCTAACGCGCTGCTCGCCCGCCTGGGGAAACCCGGCCACGAGCTGTGGTCGCCACCGCTACGCGGCCTGCTCGCCCGCTCTTGATCCGCCGCCTGCGATCTAAATCGTCGCGGGGAAGCTGAGCTGGAAGTTGCGCAGCCAGTAACCGGCGATCAGGTCGTCCCAGCCGAGTTCGGGCTCGGTGACGATAGTCGGCTTCAGTGCCAGCAGGCGGGTGAGGAAGACGTCCGATTCCAGGATGGCCAAAGGCTGGCCTGGGCACTTGTGGGCACCGTCGCCGAAGCTGAGCACGGCCGGGTTCACCCCCGACGGCAGCGGACGCTCCGGGCAGAGTCCGAGCGGCGCTTCCCCGACCGCAGCGGGGTCGGTGTTGGCCGTCCGCACGGACAGGTCGAGCAGATCACCCGCGGCCACGGTCCAGGTCTGGTCGCCGTCGGCGATCTCGAACTCACCCTGCGCCCTGCGGTAGAGGTGCCCGACCACCGGTTCGAGCCGGATGATCTCGTTCAGGATTGCGACCCGCTCGGGCTGTCCGGCCACCAGGTAGCGCTCGCGCAGCGGGTCGTTCGTCAGCAGGTGCCAGGCCGCCATGGCGATGAACTCGCGCGTGGTCACCATGCCGGCGGTGCCGTAGGTGACGCACTCCACCAGGATGTCGGCGTTGGTGTAGTCCTCCGCGATCAGGTGGCTGATCACGTCCTGGCGCGGACGCTTCCGCCGTTCCCTGATCGCGGGCCGCACGTCCGACAGGTAGAAACGCAGCACCGGTCCGAGCCCGTTGACCGCGGCCTGGGCCCACTGCCGGGGCGTGCGACCGAGATCCGGACGGGTGATGTCGAACGGCGGCTGGTTGAAGAAGCTCACCAAGCGACGCGACATTCGCCGCACCGGCGAGTCGGTGAGTCCGACTACTTCCGCAGTCACCTCGACCGCGTAGTACAACGCGAGATCGTCCAGCCGAAACTTCCCGGAGGCGGCCGCCTCGGCCAGCAGCGCGTCCGCGCACGACTCCATCAGGCCCGTGTACCGCTCGGCCACGACCGCCGGCGCGAAGAACCGGCCCACTTTTCTGCGCTGCTCGTCGTGCGACGGGCCGTCCGAGATCAGGATCGGGTGATGCTTGAGGTAGCCCTTCGGGATCGCCTCGGACGTGAACCCCGCCTGGGTCGTCAGGTTACGGGCGCGCAGCACCTGGCGCGCGGTCTCCAGAGACCGGATTCGCCACACACTCCCGTCCCGCTCGACCCGTGGCGCGTCGGTTTCACCCGGACGGTGCGCCCGCCGCTGCTGAGGTGCCGGTGCCGCGCTCAATTCAAGCCCCCATCGCCCGTCGCACGGTCTTCGATCCTCGCCAGTGACACGACCGGAGTCGTGGCCCAGCTGGCCAGCAGTCCGAACGCTTCAGCAGACGGGCTGCCCGGCTCGGCGACATAGGCGTTCAGCCGCAGCCCCGGGTCGGTCGTCAGGTCCATCGACTCGTAGGCGAGCGTCAGTTCACCAACGATCGGATGGCGGAAGCGCTTCGTACCGGTGCGATGTTGGCGCACGTTGTGCTCGGCCCACAGCCGTGCGAACTCATCGCTGCGAGTGCTGAGCTCGCCGATCAGCTCGCTCAGGCCGCGGTCATAGGGATTCTCGCCGGCCAGCGTGCGCAACAGCGCGGTCGACTCGGCCGCCACCCGGTCCCACTCGACAAAGAACTCGCGACCTCGCAGGTCGAGGAAGATGAAGCGCGCGACGTTGGGCCGTCCGGCCATCTCGAAGATCGGTGCGTACAGGGCTGCGCCGAGCCGGTTGGCCGCCAGCAGGTCGAGCCGGGCATTGCGGACGTAGGCAGCCGAACCGGTCATCGCGTCCAGTAGCCACTGCACCGGCGGCCGGAGGCGGTCGCGCGGCAGGACCCGCGGTTTCCGTCCCTTGGTGCCCACCGTCCGGGCCAGGTCGTGCAGGTGGCTCCGTTCGGCGTCGTCGAGCTGCAGGGCGGTGGCGATGGCCTCTAGGACGCTCTCCGAGACACCGGCCAGGTTGCCTCGTTCCAGCCGGACGTAGTACTCGACACTCACCCCGGCGAGGAGTGCCACCTCCTCGCGGCGCAGCCCGGCCACCCGGCGATTGCCGCCCCAGGTGGGGAGGCCGGCTCGCTCCGGGGTGATTCGGGCACGTCGGGACACCAGGAAGTCCCGAACCTGGCCGCGGGCGTCTGTTCCATCCATGGCTGCTCCGGCTCAGGGACGCAGCAGCGCCTTGATGGCACGCCGCTCGTCCATGGCCCGGTAGGCCTCGGCCACCTCCGAAAGCGGTAGCTCGAGGTCGAACACCAGCCCGGGATCGATCTTGCGATCCAGCACGAGTTCGAGCAGCTTCGGCAGGTGGGCGCGGACGTGGGCCGGCCCGCCTTTGACGCCGACATTGCGCCAGAACAACGAGTCCATCGGCAGTGCGCCGTGCGGCACGCCGACCAGCCCGATGTTGCCGCCATCGCGGACGCATTCGGTTGCCTGCAGCCGCGAGTCCTCGGTGCCGACGCATTCCAGGACCGCGTCCGCCCCGATTCCGTCGGTGAGTTCCTTCACCTTGGCGGCTCCATCCGCACCGCGTGCGGCGACGATGTGAGTGGCCCCAAATTCCGTCGCGACCCGTTGCCGATCGGCGTGTCGGCTCATCGCGATGACCGTCGGGGCACCGAGCTGGACAGCGGCCAGCACCGCGCTGAGCCCGACCGCGCCGTCACCGACCACCGCGACGGTGGTGTCCGGGCCGACGCCGGCGCTGACCGCGGCGTGCCAGCCGGTGCACATCACGTCCGAGAGGGCCAGGATGCTGGGAATCAGGTCGTCGTCCGGCTGGCCGGGTGTGGCGAGCAGGGTGCCGTCCGCGTGCGGGATGCGGATCCGTTCGGCCTGGCAGCCGTCGTAATGCGACCCGTGCTGGCAGTTCGCGGTGGCGCCCTTGCGGCAGACCGGACAGGTGTTGTCGCTGGGATTGAAGCCGCCGACCACGAAGTCTCCCGGTTTGACGGACCTGACCGCGTCGCCGACGACCTCGACGATCCCGCAGAACTCGTGCCCGATCGGCGTTGGCTCGGGCACGGGCGAGATGCCGCGGTAGCGCCACAGGTCCGACCCGCACACACAGGCCGCCACCGTGCGGACGACTGCGTCGGTGGGCTCGATGATCGTTGGCTCGGCGCGTTCCTCGTAGCGAACGTCGCCGGGGGCATGGATGACAGCTCCGTACATGGCTTCAGTCCACCACGTCTGCGGCCGCGTTGGGAGGTACTGTCAAGCCCTGTCTGCCGAACCCCCCACCACGGTCTGAATGTGCCGGTGAGGAACGATCAGGGCAGCCGGGCGCCGCGCATCTGCTGTGAGGAGTAGACCGAGGACACCACCACGCCGCCCAACCACGCGGTGAGCCGCTCGGCCTCAGCGTTCAGGGCGGCACGGGCGAGCCGTCCGGGGTCGTGGCGCAGCACCACCTGAACGCTGCCGTCGGGCGTCTGCACCCAGCAGCCGACGATCCGTCCATTCCACCAGGCGGTGGTGCCGCCGTTCCCGGCCGAGTCGAACAGGTACGGCACGTCATCCGCGTCAAGGTAGAACCCGCGTTGCTTCCAGCCCATCGTGGTGGCGTCGAGCACCGGCAGCAGGGCCGCCCAGGGCCGGACTTCCTCGGCTTCGGTGTCGCCGGGCAGCACCCAGCCGAGGTCACCGGAGTCCAGACCCACCTGCTCGGCACCGACATCAGCCAAGGCACGACGCACTGCGGTCTTCGTCGCTCCCAGCCACCAGGCCAGATCGGTCTCGGTGCCCGGCCCGAACGTCCACAACCATCGCCTCACCAGCTCTGCATAGCCGTCCGACTCCGTGTCACGTTGAAGTTCATCGTCAGACTGACGAAGCCAAGTCGACATGGTGGTCCACCGTGGCCGAGAGATCCGCCAGTGACCGCCGTTGGGTCCTCGCACCAACTCGCCACGGGCGCCGAGCAAGGTGAGCACTCGTGGTGCGACCGGGGCATCCGTGCTCCACTTGCCGCCACCGAACACGATCCGCGACTGCAGCAGCGGTACCTCGTTGCGCAGCGCGAGCGCGTCCGCCTCGTTTCCGCCAGCGAGCCGTTCCAGCACCGCGACCGCAGCGGTCTCGACCCAGGCCGCGCCGTCCTCGGCCACGCCGGCGCGCTCGATATCGGCAACGAGTCGTCGGAACTCCGTCCCGGCCACGCGAGCCGAGGCGCTGCCCCAGGCGGCGGGCAGCAGCTCCCGTGGGAACACGAAAAGCGTGCGACGCATCGCCAACTGCTTCACGAGTTCACGCGAGTTGTAGAGCGCGGCCTCCACATCGGCGACCTTCACCTCGGCAACCCGCGCCCACAAGGAGAGATGCACGGTGGCCGGTTCGGTCGCGTGCAGCACGGTCATTGCCCGGGTCGCGTCGACCGGCTCGGCGAGGCGACTCTCGGGATGCAGCCCGTGCCGAACCGCCAGGCGCGCACGGCGCTTCTCGTCGGTGAAGTGCTTCAGCTCCGGCGACCCTTCCGGTACGGCTTGTTGCCGTCATCGGGGCGGCGGCGGGGCTGGACGGGGGAGAGCTCGATCAGCTTTCCCGAGATGCGGGTCGTTCGCAGCGCGTCCCAAACGTGCTGTGGCAGGTGCGCGGGGAGTTCGACCAGCGAATGGTCGGGCCGAATGTCGATGTGGCCGAAATCAGCGCGTCGCAAGCCGCCCTCGTTCGCCAGGGCACCGACGATCTGGCGGGGTTCCACCCGATGCCGCTTGCCCACCGCCAGCCGGTAGGTGGCCATCGGCGCCTCACTGCCGCGGGCCTCCCGCTGGGGCCGACCACCGCGCTCCGGCCGGTCGTCGCTGTCGTAGCGGTCGCGGCGATCCTTTCCGCCACGCTCGGATCGCGCGTCCGGTGCGACCGGCTCACGCTTCGGATCGATCAGCATCGGTTCCTCACCCTGCAGCTGCAGTGCGAGCGCGGCAGCGACGTCCACCTCTGGCACGTCGTACTCGTTCACGTAGTGCGCCACCACTTCGCGGAAGAAGTCGAGTCGCTCGGAATCGAGGGCAGAGGTGATGGCATCGTCGAACCGGCTGAGCCGGGTGGCGTTCACGTCCTCGGCGGTCGGCATCGGCACTGGGGTGAGCGTCTGCCGGGTCGCCTTCTCAATCGCGCCGAGCAGCCGCCGCTCGCGCGGGGTGACGAACGAGATGGCGTCGCCGCTACGGCCGGCCCGTCCCGTCCGCCCGACGCGGTGCACATACGACTCGGTGTCGAGCGGGATGTCGAAGTTGACCACGTGGCTGATCCGCTCGACGTCCAGCCCTCGGGCCGCAACATCGGTGGCCACCAGCACGTCCAGCTTGCCCGACTTCAGATGGCCGATGGTTCGCTCGCGCTGCGCCTGGGCGACGTCGCCATTGATCGCGGCAGCCGAGAATCCGCGGGCCTGCAGCTTCTCGGCGAGCGTCTCGGTCTCGTTCTTGGTGCGGACGAAGACGATCATGGCCTCGAAGTTCTCGACTTCCAGGATGCGGGTCAGCGCTTCGACCTTCTGCGGGTAGGAGACCACTACGTAGCGGTGGCGGACGTTGGCCGCGGTCTGGGTCTTGCCCACCACGCGCACTTCGACCGGGTCGTTCAGGTACTTCTTGCTGAGCTTCCGGATCGGCCCGGGCATGGTGGCGGAGAACAGCGCCACCTGCTTGTCGGACGGGGTGTCGGCAAGGATCGTCTCCACGTCCTCGGCGAAGCCCATGTTGAGCATCTCGTCGGCCTCGTCCAGCACCAGGAAGCGCAACTGGGTCAGGTCGAGCGTCCCCTTCTCGAGGTGGTCCATGATCCGTCCGGGTGTACCGACAACCACATGGACGCCGCGGGCGAGGGCGCTCAGCTGCACGCCGTAGCCCTGGCCGCCGTAGACCGGCAGTACATGTACGCCCGTGAGGCGCGCTGCGTACTTCTGGAACGCCTCACAGACCTGCAGCGCCAACTCCCGGGTGGGGGCAAGCACCAGCGCCTGCGGCGCCTTCTGCTTCAGGTCAAGCCGATCGAGGATCGGGAGCGCGAAGGCGGCGGTCTTGCCGGTGCCGGTCTGCGCGAGCCCGACCACATCGCGCCCGTCCAGCAGCGCGGGGATGGTCTCGGCCTGAATGGGCGATGGAGTTTCGTAGCCGACGTCCCGCAGCGTACGCAGCAGCCGGTCGCCGAGGCCGAGGTCTGGGAAGGTGGTCTGGTTCGTCGAATCGGCGGGGGCTTCAGCAATGTCGTGGCTCACCCCCTGAACTTACCGTGAACACCCCGGACAAGGCTCGTCTGCGCTGCGCCGGACACACCCATGTGGTGTGATTGCCGAATGGACTTCATGGACGCAATCGCGACCGAATCGGAGCGCTTCATCGCCGCCATCGAGCAGACCGAGCCAGCGGACCGGGTGCCGACCTGCCCGGAGTGGACAGCGGATGACCTGCTCTGGCACCTGACCGAGGTGCACGGCTACTGGGCCGGCGTCCTGCACCGGAATGCGCAGACCGAGGCCGAAGCCGAGGAGGTGGAGGCGAACGCACCCGAACGCGCGGAGGACCGCGAACAGATCATCGAACTCTTCAATGCCAACACCGCCGCACTGATCGGCGAACTTGAACAGCGCAGCGATGCGGAGCCCGCCTGGTTCTGGCTGGAGTCCGCCAAGACCGTGGGCTCGACCCGCCGGATGCAGGCCCACGAGACGACCATGCACCGGGTGGACGCCGAACTGGCCGCCGGTCTGGAGTCGGTCGGTGTTGATCCCGACCTGGCCGCGGACGGCATCGCCCACGCGTTCGACGTGATGTGGGCTTGGTGGGGCACTCTGCCCGGTTTCGCGTTCGTCGAGGTGGGCGGTCCGGTCGAGTTGGTCGCGTCCGACCTCGGCCGGAGCTGGCTGGCGCAGCCGGGGCGCTGGCAGGGTACCGGCCAGTCCGGTAAGCACTACGACCAGTCGGGTGCGGTGCTACGGCCGGCCGGCGAGCCGGTCGCGCACTACACCGGCACGGTCGAGCAGCTCTACCGCTGGTTGTGGGGACGCGGTCCAGAACCGGACGCCAGCGGCGATGCCGTCAGCCTCGACGGTTTGCGGGCTGCGCAGGCGCAGGGTATGCAGTGACCGCCACCGAGCCGAGCGAGTTCTGGGAAGCGCGGTACGCCGGGCAGCCCCAGGTATGGTCGGGCCGGGTCAATCGGGTGTTCGCTGAAGTGGTGGGACAGTTCGCGCCCGGACGAGCCCTCGACCTGGGCTGCGGCGAGGGTGGGGACGCGGTCTGGCTGGCTGAGCACGGCTGGACGGTGACCGCGGTCGACATCTCCGCCACGGCCGTCGAACGCGGTCGGGGTGCCGCGGTCGAGCGCGGCGTAGCCGACCGGATCGAGTGGGTGGCCGCCGATCTCGGCTCGTGGCGGACCGACGCCCGCTTCGACCTGGTGACGGCCAGCTTCCTGCAATCGCCGGTCTCGTTGCCGCGCGGGCAGATCCTGCGCGCTGCTGCCGAACTGGTCGCGCCCGGCGGTCATATACTGATCGTCGCCCATGCCGCACCGCCGCCGTGGGCGAGCCAGTTGCACGGGCACCATCGTGAGTTCCTCACCGCTGCCGAGCAGCTGGCCGAACTGGGGCTGGACGAAACCTGGCGAGTAGAGCTGGCGGAGACCCGCTCGCGCCAGGCAACCGGTCCGGACGGAGTCGAGGCGACCCTTGACGATTCGGTGGTACTGGCGACCCGGTCATGACCAGCCGGCGCGCGCTGCTCACCGGTGCGGGTGCGGTGCTGGCCGCGCACCTGACCGGTTGCCAGTCGGCTGGCGCGAAGACACCGCCCAGCGCGGCCACCAGCCCACCCGGAAGGCCGGTGATGCCGGCAACGCCGAGCCGATCGAGCCGTCCGCTCCGGTTCGTGGTTGGTAGCGACGGGCACCTCGGCGATCCGAAGGCCCCGGGCGATCCCTACCCTGCGTTCGTGAAGACGGTGAATGCGCTGCACGCGCAAGCATCCCTCGACTTCGTGGTGGTTAACGGTGACATCACCCAAGGCGGGGTGAAGCGACAGCAGCAGGT
Source organism: Actinomycetes bacterium (assembly GCA_029778515.1). Next base: position 1,883 of record JAKOQD010000054.1, on the reverse strand, counting down.
GAAAGGCGTCCTGGCCGGGCTCAAGATGCCCTACTTCGTGGTGCCGGGGAATCACGACGAGCTGACCAGGGCACAGTGGCGCAAGGTGTGGCGGGCCGAGCCCAACCTGGTCGAACGGTTCGGAGATCGCAGCATCATCCTCGCGAACACGTCCAACTCGGCCGGGGACTATCTCTGCGCCAAGAGGAGCTGGCTGCAGGAGGCGCTCCACGACCAGGCGAGCCAGCAGGACGTGCTGGTGTTCATGCACATCACGCCCGACGACTGGACGAAGTTCGGCGTCGACTGCCCCAACATTCGCAAAGTGCTGTCGCAGACCCCCAACCTGCGGGCGGTGTTCAACGGACACGACCACGACCAGGACGGCCAGATGACCAGCGCGGGGGTGGACTACTTCTTCGACGCCCACCTTGGCGGGCATTGGGGTACCGATTACGTCGGGTTCCGGCTGAGCAGTCTGGACGGCAACACCCTCACCACCCAGATGGTGAGGCTGGACGGCACGCTGCTCCCCGAGACCAGTCTCAGCTGGTAGCTGTTCAGCGATAGAAACGAGCCATGCAAGCTGTCGTCTACGACCGTCCGGGCGCGACCCCGGTGCTCACCGAGGTGCCGGCGCCGGTCTGCCCGGCCCACGGGGCGGTGATCGCGGTGCGCGCCACCGGGGTGTGCCGTTCGGACTGGCATGCATGGAAAGGCCACGACCCGGTACCGCTGCCCAACATCCCAGGGCACGAGTTCGCCGGCGTGGTGGCGCAAGTGGGCTCCGCCGTGCACAACTTCAGCGTCGGCGATCGGGTGACCGTGCCCTTCGTCAACGGCTGCGGTCAATGTGGGTACTGCCGAAAGGGCCAGGCGCAGGTGTGCCCGACACAGACCCAGCCCGGCTTCACCCACCCCGGCTCGTTCGCGGAGTTGGTGGCGGTGCGCGCAGCCGACTTCAATCTGGTGCGGCTGCCCGAATCGGTCGGCTTCGTGGCCGCTGCGGCGCTCGGTTGCCGCTTCGCCACGTCCTTCCACGCACTGGTCGCACAGGCGGAGCTGGGCGCGGGGGAGTGGCTGGTCGTCTTCGGCTGCGGTGGAGTGGGGCTTTCGGCCATCCAGGTGGCCCGCGCACTCGGTGCTCGAGTGGTGGCGGTGGATCCGAGCGCGGCGGCCCGCGAGCTGGCCGAACAGCTCGGCGCGGAGGCCACTTTGGCTGTCTCGGAGCCCGCGGCGATCGCGGACCTGACCGGCGGAGGAGCGCACGTCAGCATGGACGCGGTGGGCTCCGCGGCAACGTCGGGTGCTGCGGTGCGGAGCCTGCGTCGGCGGGGTAGGCACGTCCAGGTCGGGCTGATGCTGGCCGCCGACGCGGACGCGGGCCTGCCCTGGGGCGAGTTGGTCGCGAAGGAGCTGCGGGTGATCGGCGCTCACGGCATGGCCGCCGCGGATTACCCGGCGATGCTGGCGATGATCGCGGACGGCAGGCTCGATCCGACGGCGTTGATCGGCCGGATCGTCGGCCTGCCCGAGGCGGGCGCCGCGCTGATGGCTATGGACGGGCCAGCGGTGGGCGCGGGCCTGACCGTGGTCGAGCTGGCCTGATTCGTCGCGGGCTCTCGACACCCGAAGACCGGGCGGCTACCGACGTGAACGTCCAGCGAGTACTCATGGGGAAATCGAGTTCGGCTGCACCGCTGAATACCGCGGTCGTCGTCGGCGTGCTCACGGTGACACTGTTGGCGGCCGGGATGAATTTCAACGGCTCCCTGATTGAGTGGTCGGGTCGGCATCATCGAGCTGGGGGCATCCCTGGTCGCACTGACCTGTCGGGTCGGGGCGTGCGGATTGATGGGCTGGCGTTCGACGCCGTTCCTGTGGTTCGCGCTGACGTACTGGCT
>JAKOQD010000319.1 GCA_029778515.1 Actinomycetes bacterium | reverse complement strand
CGGGCGTCGACCTGGCCGTGCTCGAGATCGTCAGTGGCCTGGTCCGTGGCGGTCTCGTCGTCGGGGTCCTCCCAACCCACCAGGGATGCGGAGGGATCGCGGCGGATCTTGGCCGCGTACCGCAGCACCCACCCGACGCTCATGGCCGTGATCAGCACCCAGAGGATCAGCCGCAGGACGATGCCGTCGCCGATGCTCACTCCGGCTTCACCGGCCGCCACCCCGATCGAGAACGGGTTCACGGTGGCACCCATGACCCCGCTCAAGGCCCCGATGATGATCATGGCGGCCGTTGTCAGCCGGTCGTAGCCCAGCGCCGCCATCAAGGGGATGAACAAGGCGTAGAAGCCGAGCGTCTCGACGGAGAAACCCATGGTCGAGCCGAGCAGCGAGAACAGCACCATCACCGCAGTGATGAGCAGCCAGCCCTTGGTCTTCAGCCTGTTCGCTAGTTGCGCGACGGCGACCTCGAGACTCTTGGTGGCGAACGAGACCGAGATGAAGGCCCCGATGGCCATGATGAAGACGATCACACCGATCTGGCCGAACATCCGGCCGACCGTCTCGGTGTCCACCACGTCCTCCGCGTTGAGCAGGCCGTAGATGCCGTTTATCGGCGCGAGGATCAGCTGCTGGACGGACTCCCCGAACGACAGCGGCGACGGCACCTGCTGGTAGCTGCCGGGCAGGGGGCTGCCATCCGCGTCGAGGGTGTACTTGCCAGCTGGGATGAACAGCGCGGCGAACCACACCAGGAACGTGACGATTGCCAGAGTGGTGACGGCCGAAGGGAATTCGAACTTCTTCTTACTGGTGGCGGCGGCCATGGCCGGACTCTACGCCGAACGCCGATCTACTCTCGTGTCATGGCGTTCGACGAGGACTGGGCCCGTGAGGCCGCTCACAAGGAGCAGTCGGCGCAGGAGCGCGACCTCGAGGCGAAGCGCCAGCGGTGGTCGGAACTCGACCGGCAGGAGTTGCAGGGAAAGTCGCAGGCGCAGCAGCGCGCGAAGCAGGAACGCCGGACCGCTCGGTGGCGCAAGACCTGGCCCTGGCTGGTCTTCTTCGGCCTGGCTGCGGTGCTGATCGCGGGGAGCCGGATCCTCGGGTTGTAACGCCTGTCTAACCGTGGTTCGTTTGAATCGGTTTGGCGTACGTCAGCAGCATGACCCCGCCGGT
>JAKOQD010000318.1 GCA_029778515.1 Actinomycetes bacterium | reverse complement strand
GCGGCGTGGTACTGCCCGGGACCCATCTGGCCGGCCAACGACTGGATCAATGCCTGCAGATCCAGCTCGCCGTCGGCGGTGATCACACCTTCACCTTCGAGAATGTCGATGCGGCCGTGCAGCATGCGGCGCACGTAGGACAGCCAGGCCTCTTCCCGGTCGGCCTCCTCCCGCCGGCGCCGAAGTTCGGCCACGGGCAGTTCCGTCAGATCGGCCACGTAAGAGGCGTCCAGGACCCGGTCCACGGCCCGCTTGCCGCCCGGTTGTGTGATCGGCACGCACCCACTGTAGACGGCGCAAGCGCTTTTGCGCCCTGTCGCGCCGACCCGGCAAACGGGTTACCCCGCTCAGACGGCCACCTGAGCAGCCGATCAATCCGGTATGGAGATCGCTGCCGAACTGCGCGACCTGGCGGGTCGGGGCGCCAGCGGGTCGCTGGAGGCGGTCGACGGTGATGTCAGGGGAACGGTCTGGGTGCGAGAGGGGCGGATTGCCTCGGCAACCCTGTCGTCGCCGACCTCAGCACTGGGGATGCGGCTGGTCAACGGCGGCAAATTGAGCCTGACGAACCTCGGGTCCGCGCTGGCGACCCAGCAGCAGTATCCGCAGATGCGCTTGGGCGACGTCCTCGTCCGGATGGGTCTGGTCACCCGGCAGGACGTGGAGGCCGTGGCCTGGGAGCAACTGTGTGACAACGTGGCGGGCATCCTGCGCATGACGGATCCGGTCGTCACGTTCACCCCCGTCACCGCGTCGGCCGCCCCAGCGGCCGGACCGGCCGTCGCCGACGTCCTGGCTGCAGCCACCACTCGGCTGTCCCGCTGGCAGCAGATCGTGCGCTCGATCGGGGGTCCGGACACCGTCGCCTCCCTGACCGACGCCACGTTCCCAACCCCAGACGTGACGCTGCGGCCCGAGGAGTGGGCCGTGTTGTGCCGGGTGGACGGCCGCCGCAGCCTGATGTCCATCGCCGATCAGGCAGGGTTCACCACGCTGGAGGCCGCGTCCATCGTCGAGAGCCTGGTAGCCGCAGGACTGGTGACGGTGCCCAAACCTGCCCAGCCGGTACCACCGGTTCTCGCAACCCCGGCGCCCGCGGCACCCACGCCGGCCGAACCCGATCTGTTCGACGATCCCTCAGCACTGCTGCGGGAGTTGTCCGAGTTGGGCGGGGAGTCCCGGCGGCGAGTGCGCTGAGCCCCGACCGTGTTCGCCGGCCTTCCCTCGCTACCCTGAGGGGCTATGCGGCCACTGACGATCAGCGCGGATGCTGCATCTGAGGATCTGCGTGACGCGCTGGTCGACCGGCTCGGCCTGACACCTGCGGCAACCTCCGCGGACATCGTCATCGCCACCGGCCCCCCTTTGGAAGCGGCCAGCCACGTGATCGTGACCGGTCCGCTGACCGACGAGGTCGACCAGTGGGATGCGGGCGTGCCTGCCCAGACCGTGGCCGGCGCGTTGTGGCTGGTTCCCGATCAGGATGATCCGAACTCGGCGGCACTCGCGTGGCTATTGCTGCGGTTGCAGAGCCCGGCTACCCCTTTGAGCGACCTGACCGACGGCAACGATCGCGCCCTGCGCTGGTCGGTCGTGGCCGCCACCACCATCACCGGATCACCCACCGAGCCGGCCGCCGTGGATGACAACGAGGTCGCGGCCTGGGTCGACGCACAACCGGAAGTGCAGGAACTCGGCTCTGCGGTGGAGCGGTTGGGCGGGGAGACCGGCGACGCGGTGCTGACTTCGGTGCAGCGCTTCCGGGCTGCGTTGGAAGCTACCGGCGGCCAGCCCGGACCCGCGTTCGACGCCGCCGTGGCCGACCACTTGCGGGAGGTTCAGCGCTCAGGATTCGGCCGCTGGCGGGGGGCGAAGGCCCGGGCCGCGAGTGCCGCCGCCCTGCAGCAGACAGCGCGGGAGGCCGCCGGCGATCGAGTGCGGGAGCTGCTCACGCAACGAGCGGCCGAGGTTGCCGCGCAGGCTGGAGAGCAGGCGATGTCCGAACAGCAGGCCGCTCTGCACGGTGAACTCGGCAAGGCCTTGGACGCGCTCACGGTGCCGGTCCAGCCCGATTTCGGCAAGGTTCCCCGCTCGTGGGCTGACGCGGGAGTCCAGGCGCGCCGCTATGTGTTCGTCTCGCAGGAGGACGAGATCGACGTTGACGTCGACGCGACCATCCGGCCCTGCGAGCAACTTTCCCCAGGCACAGCGGTGTGCGCGCTGGTGCAATCCGGATTCAGCCTGCCCGCCCTGCGTTGAGCACGCATCGACCGCCCCCTGTGCCTAGTCTGGGCTGCACCGATGAAAGGGGGCCATGTGGCCGGACTCGATGAACTCCTTCAGCAGATTCTCGGCGGCAGCACATCCGCGGGGGGCCTGGATATCTCCAAGTTGGCCGCACTGGTCGGCCCACTGCTGCAGCAGTTGCAGGCCGGCGGTGGCCTGCAGGACCTGCTGGGCAAACTGCAGCAAGCCGGCATGGGCGGGCAAGTCGACTCCTGGCTCGGTCAGGGCGCGAACGAGGCCGTGAACCCGCAGCAACTCGGGGAGGTGCTCGGCGCCGGGCAGGTCGACGAGCTGGCCCAGCAATCCGGGATGACACCGGCCGAGGTGCAGAACGGGCTTTCGGAGATCCTGCCCGGACTGGTCAACCAGCTCAGCCCCTCGGGCTCCCTGCCGACCAACCCGCAGGACCTCAGCTCGATGCTCAACCAGATCCCCGGCGGCGATTCGCTCTCCGGCATGCTGGGCGGGCTGCTC
>JAKOQD010000317.1 GCA_029778515.1 Actinomycetes bacterium | reverse complement strand
TCGCCGCCTTGGAGGTCGCCACCGGGACGGTGACCGGCCTGTGCAAGGACCGGCACCGCCATCAGGAGTTCCTGGTGTTCCTCAAGCACGTCGCCCGCGCCTACCCCGAACGCGAGTTGCACCTGGTGATGGATAACTACGCCACCCACAAGAAGGCCGAGGTCCGCGACTGGCTGGCGGCGAATTCGCGGATCCACATGCACTTCACCCCGACCTCGGGATCGTGGCTCAACCTGGTCGAGGTCTGGTTCGGGATCATCGAACGCCAAGCCATCCGCCGTGGCACGTTCACCTCGGTGCGGGACCTGATGGCCAGCATCCGCGCGTTCATCACCGGCTGGAACCGTCGCAAGCACCCCTTCATCTGGACCAAGACCCCCGACGAAATCGACCGCAAACGTAAACACGTCTCATCGACGCGCCACTAGCCTGTAATCGTCCCCAAAAAAACCCGTGGTGACGCAATCCCAAGAACGAAGTGATCCACTTTGTCGACCGTTCATGCCACGTTGAAGGGTCTGGACCAGACCAGCGTCTGGCAAGAAGACCTGTACAAGCACCTGCACGCGCATCCGGAACTCCCCTTCCACGAGGTCGAGACCTGCGCCGAGATCACCCGCCGCCTGGCGTCCTTCGGTTACGACGTCCAACAGATCGGTGGCGGCGTCGTCGGCGTCCTGGCCAACGGAGACGGCCCGACCGTTCTCTTCCGGGCCGACATCGATGCCCTGCCCGTCAAGGAGGCCACCGGCCTGCCGTATGCGTCCGAGGTCGTGGCCACGGACGCCTCCGGCGCGTCCGTGCCGGTCATGCATGCCTGCGGTCACGACGCCCACATCACCTGCGGCCTCGGCGCCGCCGAACTGATGAGCGCCAACCGCGGGACGTGGTCCGGCACGTACATCGCCCTGTTCCAGCCGGCGGAAGAGCTCGGCAGCGGCGGTCAGTCGATGATCGACGACGGCCTGCTGACGCGCGTCCCCAAGCCCGACGTCTGCATGGGCCAGCACGTACTCGCCACCCCCGAGGCGGGCAAGGTCGGGACCATCACCGGACCGATGCTGTCGGCCGGCGACTGCATCAAGATCACGGTCTACGGCAAGGGCTCCCACGGCGCCATGCCGCACATGGGCGTTGACCCGGTCGTGCTGGCGTCCTCGATCGTGATGCGGCTGCAGGGCATCGTCGCCCGCGAGATCGCGCCGCGCGAGTTCGGCGTCGTCACCGTCGGCAGCCTCCAGGCTGGCACGAAGGCCAACATCATCGCCGACCGCGCCGTCCTTCTGGTCAACCTGAGGGCGTACGACATGGGCGTCCGCGACAAGCTCAAGGCAGCCCTCGAACGGATCGTGAAGGCCGAGTGCGCGGCGTCCGGCTCAACGACCGAACCCGAGTTCGACTACTTCGAGAGCTACCCGCTGACGTCCAACGACGCGGCGGTGACCGAGAAGGTGACCGCCGCCTTCAAGGCCCACTTCGGGGAAGACCGCGTCGAGACCCTCGACCCGATCCCGGCGTCCGAGGACTTCAGCGTGATCTCGACCGCGTGGGGCGTCCCCTACACGTACTGGGGCAACGGCGCCTTCCTGCCGGGGATGACCGTCCTGCCCAACCACAACCCAGGGTTCGCGCCGGCCATCCAGCCGACGCTGCGGACCGGAACTGAAGCGATCGTCGCCGCGGCGCTCGCCTACCTCGGAAAAGAATGAGCACTTCCATGAGTGCGAGCACTGCAACACCCACCGCGCCGACCACGGCGTACCAAGGCACCGAGAAGCTCCTGTGGGGCATCGTCTTGTCGGTCGTCACGTTCTGGCTGTTCGCCGGCACCGCCGGCACGGTCGCCCCCGAGATCATGAAGGAGGTCAACTCCGGCGGCATGAAGTACCTGGACGCCGCGTCGCTGAACCTCGCGGTCTCCATCACCGGACTGTTCTCGGGCCTGTTCATCGTCATGATGGGCGGCTTCGCCGACAAGCTCGGACGCGTCAAGATCGCCCTGCTCGGCATCGCGCTGGGCATCATCGGATCACTGCTGCTGGTGGTCGCCACCGGTCCCATCGCGCTGCCGCTGATCATCGCCGGCCGCGCGATCCAGGGCTTCTCGGCCGCGTGCATCATGCCGTCGACGATGGCCCTAGTGAAGACCTACTGGGACGGTAAGGGACGCCAGCGCGCCGTCTCGATGTGGTCCATCGGCTCGTGGGGCGGCTCGGGCCTCGCCGCGCTCTTCGGCGGAGCGATGATCAAGTTCACGCCCGTCGGCTGGCGGGCGATCTTCATCGCTTCCATCGTGATCTCGGTCGTCGCGTTCCTGATGATCCTCGGCACCCCCGAGAGCAAGGTCGAGCAGACCACCAAGAAGTCGTTCGACGTCGTCGGACTGGTGCTGTTCATCATCGGCACCCTCAGCCTGATGATCGTCCTGCTGTACGGCAGCAAGCTCGGCTGGACCAACCCGGTCGTGTTGCTGCTCGCGGCGGTCGGCATCGTCGCCTACGTCTGCTTCGTCCTGTGGGAGAAGCGGCAGTCGGCGCCGTTCATCGACTTCTCGCTGTTCAAGAACACCACGTTCACCGGCGCGACGATCTCGAACTTCCTGCTCAACGGGACGATCGCATCCTCATCGTCAGCCAGCAGCTGATCCAGTTGGCGGGCTGCAAGGCCGTCCGGGACGTCGCCGGCGCCTGTCCGTCCGGCGAGAACTACAGCGCTTGGGACGCCGGCCTGCTGACCCTGGGTTACGGCGTCGTGATCATCGCGTTCATCCGCGTGGGCGAGAAGCTGCTGCAGAAGTTCGGCCCGCGTCGGCCGATGATCTGGGGCTCGCTGATCGTGATCGTCGCGTGCGTGCTGCTGATGATGACGCACCTGCTGATCGGCCAGTACGTGATCCTCGCGATCATCGCCTACTGCCTGTTCGGCCTCGGCCTCGCGTTCTACGCGACGCCGTCGACGGACGCCGCTCTGTCGAACCTACCCGCCGCGCAGGCCGGATCGGGCGCCGGCATCTACAAGATGGCGTCCTCGCTGGGCGGCGCGATCGGAGCCGCGATCTCGCTGGCCGTCTTCACCGGGCTGTCGACGGTGCCGGCCGCTCAGATCCAGCAGATCGGCGACGTGATCCACATGGAGGGCGCGCAGTCGAATGCCGCCCTGCGGCTGGCGGGCATGGTCGCCCTCGGAGTCAACCTGGTGTTCCTGCTGCTGGCCATCACCTCGATCGTGATGACGGTGCCCAAGGGCGGCGGCAGCGCCAGCCTGAGCAAGTCGGCGCCCACGCCCGAGCCGCAGCCCCAGCTCGCCCCGGACGACGAGCGCGCCGCAATCATCGGACGCCTCTCGCAGCTCTCGCTGTCCGAGCTGCTCGCGCTCGAGAAGGCCCATCACCTCAGCGAGTTGGGCAAGCTCGACGTCGGCCTGTTGCGCGAACTGGCCGAGGAACGT
>JAKOQD010000316.1 GCA_029778515.1 Actinomycetes bacterium | reverse complement strand
GCCACCGTCGACGCCAAGCGCGACGTCGCCGCCGAGGTCGAGGAGCGGATCGAACTCCTCCGTACCCGTTTCGCGACCACCACCGAGGTCGACCGCGCCGCGGCCGAGGGCGATCAGGTCACCATCTCGCTGGTCGGCAGCCGCGACGGTGAGCAGTTGGCGGACGCCACCGCTGAGGGCGTCACCTACGTGATCGGCTCCGGTGGCATGATCGACGGCCTCGACGAGGCGGTTACCGGGCTGAAAGCGGGCGAGTCCGCCGAGTTCGCGTCCACCCTGGTCGGCGGCGCGCTGGAGGGCGAGCCCGCAGACATCACCGTCACCGTGAGCAAGGTGAGCGAGCAGACCCTGCCCGAGGTGGACGATGAGTTCGCGTCCATGATCTCCGAGTTCGACACCGTCGAGGAGATGCAGGCCGACCTCACCCAGGGCGTCGAGGAGTACCTCACCGCAGAGCAGGTCTCCGCCGGTCGCGACAAGGTGCTCGAAGCCCTGGTTGAGGCCACCGACTTCGAGGTGCCTGCTGGCGTCCTGGAAGCCGAGATCGGCTCCCGCAAGGAGCAGATCAACGAGCAACTCTCCCGCGCCGGACTCACCCTTGAGCGCTACCTGGAGCAGGCCGAGGAAGAAGCCAACACGCCGGAGGAGTTCTGGGCAGAGGTCGAGAAGTCCACGCTCCGTGGGCTCAAGGCGCAGCTGATCCTGGACAAGGTGGCCGACGACGCTGCGGTGAACGTCGAGCAGGCCGATCTCTCCGAACTGCTGGTGCGCAAGGCTGCCCAGAACGGCTCGACGCCGGAGCAGGAAGCCCAGCACATGATGGAGCACAACCACATCGGCGCCTGGATGCAGGAGATCCGCCGCAACAAGGCGCTCGCGCTGATCGTGGCCAAGGCCAAGGTCGTTGACACCGAGGGCAACACCGTCGACGTGGCCGTCCCCGAGCCGGCAGCTGAGGCCACCGAGGCCGAGTAAGCCGAAGCAACCGCGATCGCCGTCACCTCTCCGGTGGCGGCGATCGTTGCGTCTCGGCGCGCCTGCGCTCACTTGCATAGCGCCGTTGTCGCGATCTCGTGGCTGTTTGCCAAGAATCGGGCGGTTCGCGACGTCTGACTCGCTTCCGCTTCGAAATCGCGACACAGTCGCCCTGGACAAGGCTGGGACGGGGTCGGCGTGCCGGCGCTTCAGTGCGCTCGAGCGTGTGCACAACGCGCACACCTTAGTGTCGCAATCTCGTAGCGGGACACCCAGCTGACGGCGCCGTCCGCACTGTCCACAGAATCTGACCGGCAGATAGCGACATCCACAGGCCGGGGTTTCCCGTGACGCGGATCGATGGCGGCTGCCGATAAGTAGGGCATGAGGATTGACGACCTGCTCGCCAATGGCGACGGCTTGGTGCGGCTGCGTGACCATCCAGCGCAGGCTCGCACTGTGCAGCGGGCCGCGAAGGCGGGCAAGGTGCGGTCGCTGCTACCAGGGATCTACGTGACGGCGGACCAGACCCTGTCGGCTGGGTTGCGGCTTCGGGCGGCTTGTGCCTGGTCGACCTCGGGTGTGATCCATGGGCACACCGCGGTCGAGGTCTACCTGAATCGTCCGATCAGCCTGCCCATTCGGCTGCGCGCGCCCTATGTCGGTGTCACCCCGGTGAAGTGGCTGAAGGTCAGTTGGGGCACGGTGCCGAGTCGGCGCGAATACTCGGGCGTACGGGTGGCATCGCCCTCGCACTGCGCGGTCGAACTCGCTGCGACCGACGACGGCGAGGTCATTTTCGACATGCTGCGGCGTGGGTTGGTGACGCCCGATTCGCTAGCCGAGGTCCTGCCGCAGTTCGTCGGCACGCCGGGCAACCGGCGACGGACCCGGGCGGTCACTTTGGCCGCGGACAACCCGTGGTCCTTCGCGGAGGCGCGGCTGCACAGACTTCTTCGCGACGCCGGTATCGGCGGCTGGGTGGCGAACCGTCCAATCCTGGTGCGTGGCCGCTGGATCGCGCCGGACGTCCGGTTCGAACGGGAGCACCTCGTCCTGGAGTTCGATGGCGAGGCGGTGCACAGTACGCACGATCAGTTCGAGGACGACCGTAGCCGGCAGAACGTGCTCGTGCTCGGCGGCTTCCGAGTGCTCCGAATCACCTGGCGGATGCTGGTCGAGGAACCCGATGCGGTGCTGGTCATGGTGCGGATCGCGCTCGCTCAGGAGTCTGTCGCGATCTCGCAGGGCAAGGGCCGATCACAGGCGAACTGAGGCCTCGGGCCGTATCCGGCTGCGAATTCGCGGCACGCGGTGCGCCGACAGCGAACAGGCGTATCAACCCCACCGAAAAGAGGGTGCAACCGGGTAGGTTCGCCTGCGTGAACGAATATCGAGCCAACCAGACCGGCCCCTTCATGGCCGCCGGTCCCGGCCAGGTAGGCATGGCCGACTCGGTCTACCAGTCCCTGCTGGCGAACCGGATCATCTTCCTCGGTTCCGAGGTGCGCGACGACAACGCGAACGCCATCTGCGCGCAGATGCTGCTGCTCAACGCCGAAGACCCGGTCAAGGACATCTACCTCTACATCAACTCCCCGGGCGGGTCCGTCGACTCCGGCATGGCGATCTACGACACCATGCAGTGGATCTCCAACGACGTCGCGACCGTGGCCATGGGCCTGGCCGCTTCGATGGGGCAGTTCCTGCTCTCGGCCGGCGCCAAGGGCAAGCGCTTCGCCCTGCCGCACAGCCGGATCATGATGCACCAGCCGTCCGGTGGGCTGGGTGGCACTGCGTCCGATATTCGCATCCAGGCCGAGCAGTCGTTGCACATCAAGAAGACGATGTCTGGCCTGATCGCCGAGCACACCGGCCAGACGGTCGAGCAGATCGAGGCCGACTCCGACCGCGACCGCTGGTTCACCGCGGAGCAGGCGCTGGCCTACGGCTTCATCGACCACGTCTACGAGCGCGCCTCGCAGATCAAGACCGCTTCCCCGAATCAGTGAGGACGCAGATGACCACGTTGCCCGAGGGCCTGGCGCAGACCAGTCCCAGGATGGATTACTACATCCCGCAGTGGGAGGAGCGGACCTCCTACGGGATGCGCCGCGTCGATCCGTACACGAAGCTCTTCGAGGACCGGATCATCTTCCTCGGCACCCCGATCAGCGACGACATCGCCAACGCGGTGATGGCCCAGTTGCT
>JAKOQD010000053.1 GCA_029778515.1 Actinomycetes bacterium | reverse complement strand
GGAGTAGTCGAGCCCGAGGAGCAGCATCGCGGCGACGCGCAGCGACAGTCCGTGGCCGACCACCAGCACGACATCCTCCGCGTCCGCGTCCGCGTCCGCTGGCGCGGCGTAGTCCAACAGGGCACCGGCTACGCGCACGCCTGACTCGGTGGCGGTCTCCCCGGACGGCGAGCGACGGAAATCCCGGCCTTCGCGTAGCGCCGGCCAGAAGTCGGGCTCCAACTCCCCCGCCTCGGCCATGCTCAGCCCGGCCCAGCTGCCGACGTCCACCTCGCGCAGCCGCGCGTCCGTCCGTACCTCGAGCCCCAATCGGGCGGCCACGATTGCGGCGGTCTCGGCCGCGCGGCTCAGGTCGGAGCAGTACACCCGCCGGATGCCGGCATCGGCCAGCGCAACGGCTGCCGCGGCGGCCTGCGTCCGACCGGTGTCGTTCAGCGAGATGTCGGCGTGCCCCTGGAAGCGTCCGCCGTCGTTCCAGTCGGTGACGCCGTGCCGCAGTAGGACGAACGCGGTCATTCCCCCGCGACTGCGTCCTCGCTCGATTCCGGCACGGTCTCCAACTCGCCGAGGTCGAGTCGCGGGCAGTCCTTCCACAGCCGCTCCAGGCTGTACAACGCCCGCTCCTCGGTGTGCTGCACGTGCACGACGACGTCGAGGAAATCGAGCAGCACCCAGCGGTTCTCGCGGTCGCCCTCGCGCCGGACGGCCTTCGTCCCGGTCTTCAGCAGCGCTTCCTCGATCGCGTCCACGACCGCGCCGACCTGGCGCTCGTTGGTGGCAGCGACGATCAGGAAGATGTCGGTGATGGCGAGACGCTCGGAGACGTCGAACGCCACCGGATCGGACGCGAGCTTGGCGACAGCCGCGCGCGCGGCCACCCGGGCGATCTCGAGTGCTTGTTCGGTTGCAGTCACTTGATTCCTTGGTTGCGGTAGAGGCCGCGCTTGGCGATGTACTGGACGATGCCGTCTGGCACCAGGTACCAGATCGGCAGGCCGTCGCGAACCCGGTCGCGACAGGCGGTGGACGAGATCGAAAGGGCCGGAACCTCAAGCAGGGTGACCTTGTCGTCGGGCAGGTGGGCGATATCGCTCTCTCCCAGCGGCACCCCCGGACGGGACACGCCGACAAAATGGGCGTAGTCCCAGAGCTCGTCGACACCCTTCCAGGTGAGGATCTGGCTCAGCGCGTCCGCACCGGTGATGAAGAACATGTCCACCTCGCTACCTCGCAGCGAGCGCATGTCACGCAGGGTGTCCACCGTGTAGGTCAGACCGTCCCGCTCGATATCGACCCGGCTCACCGAGAACCTCGGGTTCGAGGCGGTGGCGATCGTGGTCATCAGATAGCGATCTTCGGCTTGAGAAACCTGGCGATCCGCCTTCTGCCACGGCTGACCGGTGGGCACGAACACCACCTCGTCAAGGTCGAAGCGGGCCTGTACCTCGCTCGCTGCAACCAGGTGGCCATGGTGGATCGGGTCGAAGGTGCCGCCCATGATGCCCAGGCGCTGCTTACGGGTGCCCTGAGCCTCCCAGGCGATCGGGGTCTCACTCATTTGGCGTGCGGCCGGCCCTTGCCGACGCCGCGGACGAAGGCCAGGCCCGCGGCCAGGATGCCGAACGCGATCAGGCCGACCACGACCGGAGCGGCGACGTCGATCACGACTGCCTCAAGGATCTGCATGCCGCGGATACTACACGGGGCGCTGCTCGGCAGGCTGTCCCGGGCCGGGCGCCGCGAGATGGAATAATCCGGGACATTCGACGATCGAGGAGCCAGATGCCCGAGCAGACCACCCTCCACATGTGGACCGATGGCGCCTGCAAGGGCAATCCCGGCCCCGGCGGTTGGGGGGTGCTGATGACCTACGGCGAGCATGTGAGAGAACTGTTCGGCGGCGAGGCGCTCACCACCAACAACCGGATGGAACTGATGGCGGTGATCCGCGGCCTCGAATCGCTGAAACGGCACAGCGTGGTGCACCTGCACGTCGATTCCGTCTACGTGATGAACGGAATGACCCGCTGGATCCACGCCTGGAAGCGCAACGGCTGGCGCACCGCGGACAAGAAGCCGGTGAAGAACGCCGAACTCTGGCAGGAACTCGAGACCCAGGTCGCCAAGCACGAAGTGCACTGGGAGTGGGTGAAGGGCCACGCCGGTGACCCGGGCAACGAGCGGGCCGACCAACTGGCCAACCTTGGCGTCGACCAGGTTCGCGGCTAAGCCCGTCGTCACGGTCGTGATCGTGAACCGCTCACCAAACCCGATTAGGACGGCTTATCAGCACCGTCGCGACCTGCCTCCGGTTCGTGACCCGAATTCGATGGCATATGACGCCACCTGGTAGCCCGAAAAGCCATCAAAGTCGGGTTCCATTCGCTGTGATGGATCGGCCCATCGCCAAATGCCACCAAAACCGGGTTCAGCTCCGAGTCTGGCCGTCCCCGTCCACGATGTACTTGCTGGACGTCATCTCGGCCAGGCCCATCGGGCCGCGGGCGTGCAGCTTCTGGGTGGAGATGCCGATCTCGGCGCCGAAACCGAACTCCCCGCCGTCCACGAAGCGCGAGGAGGCGTTCACCAGCACGGCGGCCGCGTCCACCTCTGCGGCGAAGCGGTCGGCTGAGCGCCGGTCCTCGGTGACGATCGTCTCCGAATGGCCGGTGGTGTGCGTGCGGATGTGCTCGATCGCCGCGTCGATGGAATCAACCACATCGCAGGCCAGGTCGAGGGTCAGGTACTCGGCGTCGAACTCGTCCGCTGCCGCCGGCACCACCGCGTCCGAGTAGCCCCGCACCGCTTCGGTGCCATGGACGGTCACGCCCGCTTCGGCCAGCGCGGCGAGCGCCTTTGGCAGGAACGTGGGTGCGGCGTCGACGTGCACCAGCAGTGTCTCTAGAGCGTTGCAGACGCTCGGTCGCTGCACCTTCGCGTTCAGCATGATCTGCAGCGCCTTGTCCTGGTCGGCGGACGCGTCCACGAACAGATGGCAGTTCCCGGTGCCGGTCTCGATCACCGGGACGGTCGAGCCTTCGACTACCGCGTTGATCAGCCCGGCCCCGCCCCGCGGGATCAGCAGGTCGACCAGGCCGCGGGCGGTCATCATCTCGCCGGTAACGCTGCGGTCCCCCTCGACCAGCGCGACCGCGTCCGCCGGCAGCCCGGACGCCGCCAGCCCGGCCCGCAGCGCGGCCACCACCGCGCGATTCGAGTTCAACGCGGACGAGGACCCGCGCAGCAGCGCGGCGTTGCCCGACTTCAGGCAGATGCCGGCCGCGTCCGCAGTCACGTTTGGGCGAGCCTCGTAGATGATGCCGACCACCCCGAACGGCACCCGCACCTGACGCACCCGGACGCCGTTGGCATTCGTCCAGCCGCGCACCACGTCACCCACCGGATCGGGCAACGCAGCCAGCGCCCGCAGGCCGGCAACCATCGAGTCGATCCGGCCTGGGTTCAGTGCGAGCCGGTCGATCAGCGATTCCGGCGTACCGGCGGCGCGCGCGGCGGCCACGTCCTCGGCATTGGCGGCCAGGACCGCGTCCGAGGCGGCGGCGAGCGCGTCGGCCATCGACTGCAGGCCCGCGTCTTTCTGGGTGCGGTTCAGCGTAGCCAGGCGGCGCGCGCCCACTCGCGAGAGGGCGGCCAGGTCAGCGAAAGTCATGCGGCATAGGGTACGCGCCAGCGCTTGGGCGGCCTTCGGTGGTCCAATCCCGCCCAGCACGTCCTCGCCCGGAACAGCATTGTTCAGCAGACTCGCAGCAAGGCTCAGCCGACATGCAACGGGTCAGCTGGGCGTCCCGGCGCGGGCCCGTGCGCGGACATAGGCGCGCACCTCATCGCGCGTCGGCACCCCGAACGAACGCAGCCCGAGGCGACGCAGGATCCACCAGACCAGGTTGAAGCTCGTGACCGCGAGCGTGACGCAGGCGGTGATGATCGTGCCGGCGTCCTCGACCAGCAGTCCCCAGGCCAACCACAGCACCTGGTTGACGACACCGCCGATCAGGAAGACCGGCGATACCCCGGCCACACTGGGAGAGCGAACCAACTCAACGCACTGGCCGAGGTTCGCGAACAGCGCGGGGAAGATGGCGACCACGCCGTAGACCGCAGTCCCAAAGGCCAGATCGACGCCGATCATCATCGCGGCCACCAGCACGCCGGGCAGCAGCACCCGGCCCAGCGGACGGCCCAGTTCGCGCGCCATCATCACCAGGACCGGCAGCGTCGAGGCCAGGCCGAGCACGTTCGGCACGATCATGTTGGCCTTCGCCAGAATGATGCCGTGCGAAGTCCAGGCGATGTTGAGGGCAAGGATCGCCTGCCAGGCCGGCATCGACAGTCCAGCGACCGTGCGGGTGCGGGCGAGCCGATACACCTGCGGCACTCCGAGCAGGGTGCCGACCACAGCCGCCGCCCAGCCGATCAGTTCGACCGGGGTCATGGCTTGCACTTTCGGTGACGCACGATCAGGTCGTCGCGATGCACGACCTCGCGGTCGAATTGCGGCCCAAGTTCGGCCACCAGGTCCCGGGTGCTCTTGCCGATGATCGCCGGCAGGTCGGCCGAGTCGTAGGCCACCAGGCCGCGCGCCACCACTGTGCCCGACTCGCTCACCAGCCGCACCGGGTCACCGGTGACGAAACTCCCCCGCACCTCGATGATGCCGGCGGGCAGCAGCGAGGCCTTCTTTTCCGTGACCGCCTTCACCGCACCGGCATCCAGCACCAGCTCCCCTTGCGAAACGGACGCGTACGCCAGCCACATCAGCTTGCGTGAGCGGCGCTTCCCGGTTGGCCGGAACAGGGTGCCGACCTCGCGTCCCATGAGTGCGTCCGCAACCGCTTCGGCGGACGCGAGCACTGCCGGAATGCCGGACGCGGACGCGATCTGGGCCGCCTGCAGCTTGGTCGCCATGCCGCCGGTGCCGATTTCTGCGCCGCGGCCGGAGGTATCCACGACCAGCTCGTCGACATCGGTCACCAGCCGGATCGGGCGCGCGTCCGGGTTGGCGGGGTGCGCGGTGTAGAGCGCGTCGACATCGCTGAGCAGCACCAGCGCGTCCGCGCCGACCAGGTGCGCGACCAGCGCCGCGAGCCGGTCGTTGTCGCCGAACCGGAACTCGTGGGTGGCGACCGTGTCGTTCTCGTTGACGATCGGCACGACGCCGAGTTCGATCAACCGGGTGAAGGTGCGCAGCGCGTTGCGGTAGTGGTCGTGGCGAGCCACGTCCTCAGCGGTCAGCAGCACCTGGCCCACCGTGAGACCGAAACGGGCGAACAGGGTGCCGTAGCGGCCAACCAGCAGGCTCTGGCCCACGGCTGCCGCAGCCTGCTTGCTGGCCAGGTCCCGTGGGCGGTGCTTCATCCGCAACGGACCCATGCCGGACGCCATCGCACCCGACGACACCAACACCACGTCCTGGCCACGGGCGCGCGTGGCGGCCAGCGCGTCCACCAGCGCTTCGAGCTTCATCATGTCCAGCGCGCCGCTGGCGTCCGTCAGCGACGACGAGCCTACCTTGACCACGATCCGGCGCGCGTCAACGATCTCCGGCCGCAGCCCGGAGCCAGCGGCTTCACTCATCTTCGGCGTCCTCGAACCCTTCGGACGCCAGTCGGGTGTACTGCTCGGCCGCACGCTCGGCGGCCTTCGCCGCGTGGTACTCGGCGTCCTTCACCCGACGCCGTTGGGCGGCCGGCCGCTCGGTGATCAGCCGCTGGTCCTCGCCGCGCCGGGACAGGATCTCGGCACCGATCTCCACCTGCGGCGCGAAGTCGAACACCACCGGGTTTTCGGCGCCGATCGCCACGGCGTCCCCGGCGAGGGCCCCCATGGCGAGCAGTTCCTCCTCAATGCCCAACCGCGCGAACCGGTCGGCGAGGTAGCCGACGGCTTCAGGGTTGTTGAAGTCGGTCTGGCGCACCCAGCGTTCGGGCTTGTCACCGCGCACCCGCCAGACGAAACCACCCTCGCCGTCGCCTTGGCGAGAGATGCTGAACTCCGGGCCGGTGGTTACCGGAGCGGGCTTGATCACGATTTTCTTCGGCTCGGGCTTGGGTGCCTCCGCCCTGCGCTTGGCGACAAGTTCGGCCATGGCGTAGGTGAGGCCCTGTAGACCGCTGCCGGTCTTGGTCGAGATGCTGAACACCGGCAGCCCGCGAGCCTTGAGATCGTCGGTCACCAGCTCGGCGAGTTCGGCGGCGTCGGGCACGTCCACCTTGTTCAGTGCGACCATCCGGGGCCGGTCGGCCAGCCCACCGTAGGCACTCAACTCGTTCTCGATCACGTCGAGGTCGGTGAGCGGGTCACGGCCGGGCTCATAGGTGGCGCAGTCGATCACGTGGACGATCGCCTGGCAACGCTCGATGTGCCGCAGGAACTCGTGCCCGAGGCCGCGGCCCGCGCTGGCGCCCTCGATCAGCCCGGGCACGTCGGCCACGGTGAAAGTCGTGGCACCGGCCACCACCACACCGAGGTTGGGAATCAGGGTGGTGAACGGGTAGTCAGCGATCTTGGGCCGGGCCCGGGAGATCGCCGCGATCAGCGATGACTTGCCCGCGCTCGGGAAGCCGACCAGGCCGATGTCGGCGACCACCTTCAGTTCGAGGGTGATCTTGCGCGACTCCCCCTCCTCGCCGAGCAGGGCGAAACCGGGCGCCTTGCGCGAACTGGACGCGAGCGCGGCATTACCGAGCCCGCCGCGTCCGCCGCCGGCGATGACCACCTCGGAATCCGGGCCGACCAGGTCGGCGAGCACGGCGCCGGTCTCGGCATCGGAGACCACTGTGCCATCGGGGACGGCCAGCACGATGTCTTCACCATTGCCACCGTTGTTGAAGTCGCCACGACCCGGCTGGCCATTGGCTGCGCGGCGGATCGACTGGCGGTGGAACTCGACCAGCGTGGTCAGGTTCGGATCGACCCGCAGGATCACCGATCCGCCGTTGCCGCCGTTGCCGCCGTCCGGGCCACCGAGGGGCTTGAACTTCTCGCGTTTGATGGACGCGCACCCGTGCCCGCCGTTGCCGGCGGCGACGGTGAGCACCGTCTGGTCGATGAAAGAGGGAATGGCCACAGCTTCGAACCTTGTGCGCTAGGAGATCGGAGTGCAGCCAACGGCCGGCACCGATGAGGAGGATTCTATCGGCCCGCTACGACGAATCGGATTCACCCTCGGCCGGCGGCGCCCAGGCGGAGTGGTCGGCAGGCCCGCTCGGTGCCCGGAAGTCGCCGGTAGCGGGCTCGGTGGGCACCCGGGTGTGCGCGTCGGGCGCGTACCAGGAGCGATCGATCGGCCGCCCGACGTCCGGGGTGAGGTCGAACGTCTCCGCCGCCTCGGACGCGTCCCGCCGCCGGCGTCCGACCAGCAGGCCGACCACGAAGGCGGCACCGGCCGCGAGCACACTGCCACCGGCCAGCAGCGCGGGCCACCACTGCGCTCCCGGCCGGGAGTGGGCGACGATCTTCACGACCGCGTTCTCCCCGCTGAAGTCGGCGGGGTCGGTCAGCCTTACCTGGTTGCCCGAGACCTCGCCCCGGGTAGCCGAGACCACATCGCCGGGGAAGCCCACCGTCACGTCCACAGAATCGAAGCCATAGCCCCCAAATCGAGTGCTGAACAGGTAGTGGTCGCCGACCTCGGTGGCCACGAAGTACGGGAACACGTCAGCCAGGGTTCTGGCGTCCACCGTCCCGTACATCCGGCAGGTCGCCTGGTCGTCGTCGTAGGTGGTGTCTACGGTCAACCCGTAGACACTGGAGTCGGGGAACTGTTGGCAGTCCTCCGCGGTGCCGGTGAAGGTCAGGTCGAGCGCCACCTGCTCGCTGGAAACCACGTCGACGCTGCCCTCGATCTCGCAACCGGTAAGCAGCAGCGCAGCCACTGCCGCGGCGACCAGGGTCACCACTCTCGTCCAGCATGCGCGCATGGAGCCGAGCTTAACGCCCTACTCGTAGCGCGCTTCACTGTCGATCTGCGCACCGCAGAAGGTGCATGAAGCCACAGTCAGCGACAACGGGACGCAAACGCAGAACAGGACGGCCCGTACGGACCGTCCTGCTCGGAGAAGTTGCTGGAGTTACTCAGCGGCCTCGATGGCGATGTTCACCACGCGGCGTCCGCGGCGGGTGCCGAACTCGACCTTGCCCGCACGCAGCGCGAACAGGGTGTCGTCACCGCCGCGACCCACGCCCTCACCGGGGTGGAAGTGGGTGCCACGCTGGCGGACGATGATCTCGCCGGCATTGACCTGCTCGCCGCCGAAACGCTTCACACCCAGCCGCTGCGAGTTGGAGTCGCGACCGTTACGGGAAGAGGATGCGCCCTTCTTATGTGCCATGTCAGTGCCTCAGCTCTCGATCCCGGTGACCTTGACCTGGGTGTACCGCTGGCGGTGACCCTGGCGCTTCTTGTAGCCGGTCTTGTTC
>JAKOQD010000315.1 GCA_029778515.1 Actinomycetes bacterium | reverse complement strand
GTGCCCGCAGCAGGCATCGACGCCTCCCTGGAAATGGTTGTCCGACATTGTCTCCGCTCGGACGCACCCGCGTCACCGCCAGGGGAGTGATGTCAGTGCTGCTGGGTACGATGAACCCGATACCTGAGGAGGAACCCTGAACCAACCGAGTACCGCGGCAATCGCTGAACGCCGGGTCGCTATTCCCGCTTCCATCCCGATGGTGTCGGTGCTGGGTTCGCGCGACGAGTTCCTGCGCATCCTGGAGACTGGGCTGGACGCCGACATCCACGTCCGCGGCAACGAGATCACCTTTACCGGCACACCGGACGCGGTGACCGTCGCGGCCGATGTGCTGACCGAGCTGATCACCATCGTCCGCACCGGCCAGGGACTCGCGTCAGACACGGTGGAACGGGTGCTGGGCATGACCGCCAACCCGGACGTGAGCGCGGCCGAAGTGCTCACCCAGAACATCCTGTCCAGCCGCGGCAAAACGATCCGGCCGAAGACGCTGAACCAGAAGCGCTACGTCGACGCGATCGACGCGCACACCGTGGTGTTCGGCATCGGCCCGGCCGGAACCGGCAAGACGTACCTGGCCGTCGCCAAGGCTGTCCAGGCGCTGCAGGCTAAGGAAGTGAACCGGATCATCCTCACCCGGCCGGCGATCGAGGCGGGCGAGCGGCTCGGTTTCCTGCCGGGCACCCTGACCGACAAGATCGACCCGTACCTGCGTCCGCTCTATGACGCGTTGCACGACATGATCGACCCCGACTCGGTGCCGAGGTTGTTGACCTCGGGCACGATCGAGGTGGCGCCGCTGGCCTTCATGCGCGGCCGCAGCCTGAACGACGCGTTCATCATCCTCGATGAGGCCCAGAACACTTCGATGGAGCAGATGAAGATGTTCCTGACCCGGCTCGGCTTCGGGTCGAAGATCGTGGTCACCGGTGACGTCACCCAGATCGACCTGCCGGGCGGCGTCCGCAGTGGCCTGACCGCGGTCGAGGAGATTCTGGACGGTGTGCATGACATCGCGTTCTGCCGGCTGACCAGCCATGATGTCGTCCGCCACCGCCTGGTCGGCCGGATCGTTGCTGCCTACGACCGCTTCGAAGCGACCAAACCCAGGAAGAGCCGATGATCGAACTGAACAACGAGTCCGGCGTTGAAGTCGACACCGAGAGGCTCGTGCAACTGGCGACGTTCGCGTTGGCCGCGCTGCGCATCCATCCCCAGGCCGAACTGTCGATCCTGCTGGTGGATGAAGCCACAATGAGCGCGTACCACGAGAAGTTCATGGACGAGCCGGGCCCGACCGATGTGCTCAGCTTCCCGATGGACGAAATGCGCGCACCAGAGGCGGACGAGGAACCACCACTCGGGTTGCTGGGCGACATCGTGCTCTGCCCAACCGTGACCGCGGCCCAGGCGGCCGACAGCAACCGCACGCCCGAGGAGGAGGCCGACTACCTGCTGATCCACGGCTTGTTGCATCTGCTCGGCCACGACCACGCCGAGCCGGCGGAGAAGAAGGTCATGTTCGACCTGAACGACAAGATCATCGCCGCTTGGACGGCTTCGCGAGCCTGAGGCAAGAGGGCGCGGTCGGTCTCGACGGTCCTGGACGTTGGGACGTCCGGGTGTTCAGCTCAGCGCGGTGTGCAGGCGCACTAGCCGCAGCCGAGGACCGGTCTCGCTGACCGCCACCTCGGTGTGGGCACCGTCAGCGCCCCAGCCGGCCGAGATCAGGAACTCACGCAGCGCGTCGTCGGTCGAGCGCACCCACCAGGTGGCACGGCTGAAGCCGTCCGCGCGCAGGGTGTCCATGGCCGCGTTCAGCAGGCGCGATCCGTGTCCCATACGCATCGCTGCTGGGTCGATCACGAACTCCGCCACGAGCGCATCCTCGCCCTCGGTAGCGTCGGGATCGTCGGACGGGCCGAGCGCTGCGAAGCCCACCACCCGCTCCTGGCCGATCGCCACCAGCACGCGGAACTGGGCCAGGGGCGGACGCAGGATCGCGGCCTCCCAACTGGCCGTCATGGCGGCGAGGTCCACCGAACCAAGTAGCTGGGCTGCCAGGTCCGCGTCCGATGCCGCCCACGACCGGCGTTGCAGCGCAGCGATGGTGCCCGCTTCACGTGGAAGGGCAAGGCGGACGGAGTCGGCGATCACGGCGTCACTGTACCCACCCCACCGCGCGGTACCGACTCGCCATCGGGTCGCATGCGGCGCCGCCGTCGCAGTGTGGTCGAACAGACTGAGGCAACTGCGCAGGCTGGCAGGCCGTGCCCTCAGGCTGCGCCGCCGCAAGAACCGATAGGTTGGGGCCGTGCGAGATAGCTTGAAAACCCCACCCCAGCTGTCGCCGGATACGCTGCGGATCACCCCGCTCGGCGGCCTCGGCGATGTCGGCCGCAACATGACTTCGTTCGAGATCAACGGCGAGTTGCTGTTCGTCGACTGCGGTGTGCTCTTCCCGTCCGAGGACCAGCCGGGTGTCGACCTCATCCTGCCCGGGTTGCACCTGGTTGAGGACCGCCTCGACGAGGCCGTCGCGCTGGTGCTGACCCACGGGCACGAGGACCACATCGGCGCCGTCCCATACCTGCTGCGACGACGCAGCAACCTGCCCGTCCTGGGTTCGAAGCTGACGCTCGCGCTCGTGCGGGAGAAGCTGCGCGAGCACCGCATCCGCAATGTCGACCTGCGGGTGGTGAGCGAGGGTGACCGCGTCCGGATCGGCGAGTACGACCTGGAGTTCATGGCGGTCAACCACTCCATCCCGGACGCGCTCGCGGTGGTCATGCGGACCGCTGGCGGCACTGTGCTGCACACCGGCGACTTCAAGATGGACCAGTTGCCACTCGACGGCCGACTCACCGACCTGCGGGGCTTCGCCCGGCTCGGTGACGAGGGGCTCGACCTGTTCATGGTTGACTCCACCAACGCCGAGTCGCCGGGCTTCACCACGCACGAGCGGGACATCGAGCCGGCCATGGAGCGGGTGTTCGCGGCCGCCAAGCAGAAGCTGATCGTGGCCTGTTTCGCTTCCCATGTGCACCGGGTGCAGCAGGTGATGGACGCGGCCGTCCGGCATGGACGCAAGGTGGTCTACGTCGGCCGTTCGATGGTCCGCAACATGGGGGTCGCGCGTGACCTCGGCTACCTGCACGTGCCCGAAAACACGCTGATCGACCTCAAACAGATCGAGAATTTCCGCGATGACCAGGTGGTGATCATCTCCACCGGCTCCCAGGGCGAGCCGCTCTCGGCGCTGTCGCGGATCTCGAACCATGAACATCCTGTGGTGACCGCGGGGGAGGGCGACGTGGTGCTGCTCGCGTCCTCGCTGATCCCGGGCAACGAGAATTCGGTCTACCGGGTGATCAACGGGCTGGCCGGTAACGGCGTCACGGTCGTCCACAAGGGCAACGCCCTGGTGCACGTCTCCGGCCACGCCTCCGCGGGCGAGTTGCTGTACTGCTACAACCTGCTGCAGCCCAGGAACGTGCTGCCGGTTCACGGTGAGGTGCGGCACCTGATCGCCAACGCAAAGCTCGCCCAGGCGACCGGCGTGCCGGCGGCGAACACGATCGTGGTCGAGGACGGCGCGGTGATCGATCTGGCCAAGGGCCGGGCGCGCGTGGCCGGCCAGCTGGACTGCGGCTACATCTTCGTGGACGGGCTCACCGAAGGCGAGGTGGGCGACACCGAACTGACCGATCGAAAGATCCTCGGCGAGGAGGGCTTCATCACGCTGGTCACGGTGGTCAACCTGCATGCCAAGCGGTTGGTCAGCGGTCCCGACATCCATGCGCGCGGCTTCGCTGAGGACGACTCGGTCTTCGACGACGTGCGTCCAGAACTGATCGCCGTGCTGGAGAAGGCGTTGGCGGACGGGGTCGAGGACACCTTCCAGCTGCAGCAGTTGGTGCGCCGGACGGTCGGACGCTGGGTCAGCAACCACTACCGCCGCCGGCCGATGATCCTGCCGGTGGTGGTGGCCACGTAAGCCGCTGCCGCCCAGCCGAACCAGGCTCAAACCCAACTTCGCTCCCGAATGGGACTCCCGCTCCCGAACTATCGGGAGCGAGGGTCCCATTCGGGAGCGAAGCTGCGTTCCCCGACCGGCACCCCGTCCGCCGATTGGCGGGTGCGGGCGGGGTTCAGGTATCGTAGCTAGGTCCCTGTCGTGGGGACCGACTTCCGGGTGCGAATCGTGCCCGCACTTGATTAGACAACGAGGAGTACTCCGGTGGCTGCCGTCTGTGACATCTGCGCCAAGGGTCCCGGCTTCGGGCACAACGTCCCCTGGTCGAAGAAGAAGACCAATCGGCGCTGGAACCCGAACATTCAGCGGGTCCGCGCTGTGGTTGAAGGCACCCCCAAGCGCCTCAACGTGTGCACCTCCTGCCTGAAGGCCGGTCGCGTCACCCGCTGAAACCCTGACGAGAGACCCGCTGCGGCGGGTCTCTTCGCATGTCCGGAGCCGTCGTTGCGGCGGACGGCTCGGACTTCACCCGTACTCAACCGCTCGTGGGACGATCTGACCTGTGACCCAGCCAACCGGCACCGAACCCGCTGACCGTGACCCGCAGTCGGGCTGGCTGTGGCGCCTGCGCTCAGCGGCGATGCGACTGCCCGGCCTGCGTGCTGTGCTTTCAGCCGTCCACGCCGGGCTGGGCGAGATCCTGATCGTTGTGCTGCTGCTGATCGCCATGCCGCTGGCGCTGCTGTTGATTGTCGGCGCCTTCCAGTTCGGCGGCCTGCCTGGCGGCTTCCTGTTCCTGGGCGTGGTCGCGGCCGCGGTGGTCGGGTGGCTCGTTCGAAGCCGCAGGTCGTAGGCGGTCGGCCGCCGAGCTGCTCGATCACGCGGGGCTTCCCGGCTCTGCCCGTGCGCGACTGTCGGCCGGACCGCCTAGGCTGACCAATCGTGGAGATCGGGCTGAGTGGTTGGCGGACGCGGATGTTCGCCGAACTGGCCGCGCCGTTGAGTTCGGTCCTGGGGGAGCGCACCGGCAAGGAGTTCGCGGCGCTGCGCGTCCACACCCTCGGCGACCTGCTCCGGCACATCCCCAGGCGCTACCTCTCCGGCACTGAACTCACCGATTTGGCCACGATCACTGAGGGCGATCTGGTCGCGGTGATCGCTCGGGTCGCGGACATCCGCCGTCACGAGAGCCGCGGCCAACCCGGCCGCAACGCCCGTCCGGGACGACTTGAGGTGCTGCTCAGCGACGGCCATGGCCGGCTGACGGCGACCTTCTTCGGCAAGACCCACCTGCTGACCTGGTGGGAGAAGCAGCTTCGCGAAGGCGTGGCCGGAGTCTTCGTCGGCAAGGTAGGCAGCTTCCGCAACGAGTTGCAGATGAGCCACCCGACCTTCGCGATGATGGACGCGAGCGGACGGATCGTCTCCACTTCGGAGGAGAAGGAACGCATCGCCGTTCTTTCCAGCGGCGGCCTGGTGGGCATGTACCCGGCGACGGCCAAGCTCCCCACCTGGAAAGTGGCCGAATGCGCGCGGCTGGCGCTGTCCGCGATCTCCGGTGCTGACGACCCGTGGCCCGAGTGGTTGCGGGAGCGTGCGGGCGTGCTGGGCTTGGCGGACGCGTTCGCGGCCGTCCACCAGCCGGCCAGCCTCGGCGAGGCCGAGCGTGGCGCCGATCGGCTGCGTTTTGACGAAGCCATGGCCACCCAGCTGACCATGGCCTACCGGCGAGCGGACGCGGCCAGGCAGCCGGCGCAGCCCCGTCCCCAGGTCACCGGCGGACTGCTGGACGCCTTCGATGACCGGCTGCCGTTCCAGCTCACCGCGGGCCAGACCGAGGTCAGCGCCGCCATCCTCGCCGACCTGGCTCGTGATCGGCCGATGCAGCGGCTGCTGCAGGGCGAGGTGGGTTCCGGCAAGACCGTGGTGGCGCTGCAGGCGATGCTGACGGTGGTCGACAACGGCGGTCAGGCCGCGCTGCTGGCGCCGACCGAGGTGCTGGCAGCACAGCACTACCAGACCATTCGTTCCCTGCTGGGCGACCTCGGCGAGGGCCGCATGCTCGGGGCGCCGGATGTCGCTACCGACGTGGTGCTGCTGTCCGGATCGCTGCCGGCGGCCGCGAAGAAGTCAGCGCTGCTGCGCGCGGCGAGTGGGGAAGCGGGCATCGTCATCGGCACGCACGCGCTGCTGGCCGACCGGGTGCAGTTCGCCGATCTGGGATTGATCGTGGTCGACGAGCAGCATCGTTTTGGGGTGGAACAGCGGGCTCAGCTACTCGACAAGGCGAGCACCCGTCCGCATGTGCTGGTACTCACCGCAACCCCGATCCCGCGCTCGGTGGCGATGACGATCTTCGGCGACCTGGACGTCTCCACGCTGGCCGAGCTGCCCGGCGGGCGCGCCGACGTGGCCACGGTCGTGGTGGACGCAGCCAGCCGCCCGCAGTGGGTGGAGCGCGCCTGGAGCCGAGTTCTGGAGGAGGTCGCGACCGGCCGGCAGGTCTTCATCGTTGCGCCGCGGATCGGCGGCCAGGGCGCCGACGGCAAGGGCGTCACCGAGCTCGCTGACGAGCTGCGCGCCGGCCCGCTGGCCGGGGTCCGGGTCGGCGTGCTGCATGGGCAGTTGCCGAGCGACGTCAAGGACCAGGCGATGGGCGACTTCGCGTCCGGGCAGCTCGACGTGCTGGTTGCGACCACCGTGATCGAGGTCGGTGTGGACGTGCCGAACGCCTCCATGATGGTGATCTGGGACGCCGACCGGTTCGGCATCTCGCAGTTGCACCAGCTTCGCGGCCGGATCGGCCGGGGCAGCCACCCCGGCGTGTGCCTGCTGATCACCAGCGTGCCCGCGGGCGAACCAGCTCGCGCGCGACTGGACGCCATCGCGTCCACGCGGGACGGGTTCGAACTCGCCGAACTCGACCTGGAGCAGCGCCGTGAAGGGGACGTGCTGGGCAGCTCGCAGGCGGGCACCCGATCTAGCCTGCGCCTACTTCGGGTGCTCGAGCACGCCGACCTGATCGCCCTCGCCCGCGACCTGGCCGCCGAATGTGTGGCCCGCGACCCCGGTTTGACCACCCCAGGCTTCGCGGACGCGATCCGCGCCACCGAACTGCTCGCTTCCCCCGACTGGCTCGAACGCAACTAGGGCAGTGCTGAACGACGTGCCCCGAGTCGGATTCCACCGATCGCGCTGAGAGATCCCGGCCTGCGCCGGGATGACAGTAAAAAGCGGGCCGGGATGACAGTGGAAAGCGGGCCGGGATGACAGTGGGAAATGGGCCGGGATCACAGGGGGAGTGGACCGGGCCGGTGAACGATCCGTGAGCTTGACGAAGGGTCGATCGGGGCTTGCGAACCTTGTCGCGGAACGGCGCCGAAACCGGCGCAACCCGTCGGCACCGTTAACCTGACCACCGTGACCAGGATCATCGCGGGAACGAAGAAGGGCCACCGGCTGCGGACGCCGGCGCACTCGGCCACGCGCCCGACCAGCGACCGGGTGCGCGAGGCCGCGTTCTCTCTGATCGCGGATTGGGCCGGAACCGCGGGCGAGGCCGCCGAGAACATGCTGACCGGGCTGGGCTTCCTCGACCTCTACGCGGGCTCGGGCGCGGTCGCGATCGAGGCGGCGAGCCGTGGGGCGGCCCCCGTCCTCGCGGTCGAGAGCGATTCGGCCACCGCGAGGCTGGCCAGGGGAAACGCCAGCGACACCGGTCTCGCGGTCACCGTTCTGGCGGCCAGCGCTGAGCGCACGGTGGCGGCCCAGGCCACTACCGCCTACGACGTGATCTGGGCCGACCCGCCCTACGCCCTCGCCAACGATCGGCTCACCGCAGTCGTCGAAGCCGCCCTGAGCAACGGTTGGCTGGCTGAAGACGGGCTCATCGTTCTAGAGCGCTCATCGAGGGATGCGCCGCCAGCGTGGCCCGCACAGGTGACCGATAGCTGGCACCGGCGTTACGGTGAGACCACGTTGTACTTCGCCACGAAGGGGCGCTGAATGCTTGCGATCTGCCCGGGGTCGTTCGACCCCGTCACCTACGGGCACCTCGACGTGATCTCGCGCGCCGCCAACCTCTTCGACGAGGTGATCGTCGCCGTCGGCCAGAACTCGGCCAAGAACTACCTGTTCACCGCGGCTGAGCGCGTCGCCCTGGTCAGCCAGACCACGGCCGACCTGGCCAACGTCCGCGTGGCGGCTCTCGAGGGGCTGCTGGTCGATTTCGCCAGGGCCCATGGTGCGCAGGTGCTGGTAAAAGGCATCCGGTTCGCCTCCGATTTCGATTTTGAACTGCAGATGGCGCATATCAACGGCATCGTCGGTGGTATCGAGACAGTCGTATTGCCCGCGTCGGCCCAATGGTCCACGCTTTCCTCGACGATGATCCGCGAAGTCGCGGCATACGGCGGCGACGTGTCGGCCTTCGTGCCCGAACCGGTCGCGCGGCAGATCGTCCAGAAGCGGAGAAAGGAAGAAGCTGATGGTTGAGCGGACCACCGAGGTGCTGCGCGAACTCCGCGAACTCGTCAACAACGCCAAAGCCGTGCCGATGTCGGCCTCGTGCATGGTCAACCGCGCCCAGGCCCTGGACCTGATCGAGAAGGCCACCCAGGCCCTTTCCACCGACGTGGGCGAGGCTCAGCGGGTCACGGCGACCTCGCTGGAGACCCTGGAACGCGCCCAGGCCGAGGCCGCCCAGATCATCGCGTCCGCAGAGGAGAAGGCCAGCTACCTTGCCAGCCAGACCCCGGTGATGGAGGCGGCCAAGCGAAAGGCCGCTGCTCTCGAAGCCAAGGCGTTGGCGGACGCGGAAGGTCTGCGCCGCGAAGCCGACGCCTACGTGGACACCCGGATCGCCACCTTCGAAGCCAGCCTGCAGAAGACCATGGGGCAGGTGCGCACCATGCGTGAACGGCTGGCGTCCCGCTCGAGCCTCGACGACAGCAACACCCAGATGTTGCCGAGGGCGAAGGCCTGACCAGCACGTTTTGGAGACGGAGCGCGGCTCAAGGTAGAGTCTTGCGTTGGTTATGACGCTGCTCGATTACCGCAATGTGCGAAAGGAAACGTCGTGACTCCCCGCCTGCCTGACCATCGTTCTGGGCTTGTCCTTGACACCCATGAGTTGACCCGTCGGGCCGGAGTGTTACGGGAAGTCACCCGGGTCACCGAAGCACCTGTGGATCTCGGCATCGAAATGATCGGGGTGCCACCCGGCTCACCCGTCGACCTCGACCTTCGGTTGGAGTCGGTGGTGGAGGGGGTCCTGGTCTCCGGTACCGCCACGGTCCGGCTCCGGGGTACCTGTGCACGCTGTCTGGACGACATCGACGCCCAAGTCGAGGTCGACCTGCAGGAGTTGTACTGCTACCCGGGGAAGGAACTCGACGATGCCGAGGCCTTGCACATCGAGGGCGAGTTGATCGACCTCGAGCCCGTCCTGCGGGACGCGGTGGTACTCGAACTGCCGTTCACGCCCTTGTGCCAGCCGGATTGCGCCGGGTTGTGCCCCGAATGCGGGGCCAACCTGAATCGGGATCCGCAGCACAGCCATGCCGAGCCCATCGATCCTCGATGGGCTGAGCTGGAAGCGTGGCCGGCTCCGTCGAACGAATCGAAGAACAAGGAGTAACGCCGTGGCCGTTCCCAAGCGGAGAATGTCCCGCAGCAACACGCGGGCCCGCCGTTCCCAGTGGAAGACCTCCGCGCCGACCCTGGTGACCTGCGCCAACGCGGCTTGTGGTGCCAAGCACCTGCCGCACACCGCCTGCCCGGAGTGCGGCCAGTACGGCCCGCGCGCTGCCCGCCGGCAGATTCTCGAGTCCTGAAGGCTCTCCGGCCACGTCCGGTGATCCGGCGGCAACGAGCCGCTGCCTCGAGCTGATCGAAGAGCTGGGGATCCAACTGGATCCCCAGCTGTTTCGCCTTGCCGTAACCCACCGTTCCTACGCCTACGAGAACGGTGGCCTGCCGCACAACGAGCGCCTCGAGTTCCTCGGCGACGCTGTGCTTGGCATCGTGGTCACCGAGTTCCTCTACCGAAGCTTTCCCGACCTGCCCGAGGGCCGACTGGCCAAGCTCCGGGCTGCGGTGGTGAACGCGCACAGCCTCGCCGGGGTGGCTCGTTCGCTCGACCTCGGCAGTGAGATCCTGCTGGGCAAGGGCGAGGTCGCCACCGGCGGCTCCGACAAGTCCTCGATCCTGGCGGACTCGTTGGAGGCTGTCCTCGGCGCCGTACTGATTTCTTCCGGACGGGACGCCGCCGACCGCCTGGTGCACCACCTTTTCGACCCGCTGGTGCTGGACGCGGCCGTGCTCGGTGCCGGTCTGGACTGGAAGACCAGCCTGCAGGAACTGAGCGCCGAGCTGGAGCTCGGGGTGCCGGTCTACCGGGTCACCGAGTCCGGCCCTGACCACGAGAAGCGCTTCGAAGCCGCCGCAGTGATCGGCGCGCGTGCTTTCGGCACCGGTTCCGGCACCTCCAAGAAACAGGCCGAGCAGGGCGCGGCCAAGAGCGCGTTCGCCGCGCTGTCCGATGTTGCCGCTGCCAGGTCGGAGTCGGCGCTTTCCGGCGATTCCGCCTGATGCCTGAACTACCCGAGGTCGAAGTCGTCCGCTCCGGCCTCGCCCAACTGATTCCCGGTCGCCGGATCTCGGCCGTTACAGTGCTCCACCCGCGTCCGGTGCGCCGCCACGTCGGTGGCCCGGACGACTTCGCGTCCGTATTGGTCGGACGGAGGTTCGCCGAACCCAAGCGGCGCGGCAAGTTCATCTGGCTGCCGTTCACTGATGGGGACGCGCTGATGGCGCATCTGGGCATGAGCGGCCAGTTCCGGGTCGACGCTCCCGAAGCTGAGCTGCCGCCGCAGTGCCGCGTCCGCTTCGCCTTCGACGATGGGGGACCGGAGATCCGGTTCGCCGACCAGCGCATGTTCGGTGGCTTGTGGCTCAGCCCGGGCGGCGCCGAGCTGCCGGTGGAAGTGGCCCACATCGCCCGCGACCTGTTCGATCCCGACCTCGACCGGGACGCGTTGGTGGCTGACATCCGGCGCAGGCACAGTGGCATCAAGCGGGTGCTGCTGAACCAGACGGTCGTCTCGGGGATCGGCAACATCTACGCCGACGAAGCCCTGTGGCGCGCGCGGGTGCATTACGACACTCCGGCCGACCGGCTCAGCCCGGCGTTGGTCGTCGAGTTGCTGGACGCGGCCGTTGCGGTGATGCGCGAATCGCTGGCTCAGGGTGGCACGTCCTTCGACGCCCTGTATGTGAACGTCAACGGCAGTTCCGGATACTTCGGCCGCTCGCTGTCGGCCTACGGCAGGGAAGACCTGCCCTGCCTGCGCTGCGGCCGCGCCATCGTCCGCGAGCCCTTCATGAACCGCTCCAGTTATCGCTGCCCTGCCTGTCAGCGGCGTCCGCGCACCCAGGTCGTTCGATGATGTTCAGCGCTGAGCGGGAAGACGCCCCACGTCGAGCCGTCGCGCGCTGCACGCAGCCTCTCGCGTATTGTTCGCAGATGTGACCGGAGCCGAACCGACCCAGCGCTTCCAGCGCGTGCTGCGGCAGTTCGTGAAGTTCGGCATCGTGGGCGGCGCCGGCGTGGTAGTGAACATGCTGGTCGCGATCGCCATGAACAAGGCCAACGGCGGCACGATTAACGCCCAGCGCATCCTGTTCGCCATTCCTGGCACCAACTTCAACTTCCGCTACACCGTGCTGGTCTGGCTGGTCGCCTTCCTGGTCGCCAACGTCTTCAACTTCCAGCTGAACCGTTCCTGGACCTTCCGGCACACCCGCAAGGCACCGTGGTGGCAGGAGTTCTGGCCGTTCCTCGCGGTCGGTTCGGCCGCCGCGCTGCTGGGCATCTTCATCAAGGTCGCCTTCACCAACCCGACCTCGTGGTTCTACCTGCCCGAGCCCTGGTTCCATGAGAACGCCGGGTTCGCCTCCCGCGAGTACTGGGCGCAGCTGTTCACCATCGTGATCACGATGCCGATCAACTTCGTGGCCAACAAGCTGTGGACATTCACGCACGTGCGCAACAAGCACCAAGCGGCGGTGTAGTCGATGTACCTGAAGAGCCTCACCCTGCGCGGCTTCAAGTCGTTCGCGTCCACCACCAACCTGGTCTTCGAGCCGGGAATCACCTGCGTGGTCGGACCCAACGGCTCCGGCAAGTCGAACGTCGTCGACGCGCTCGCCTGGGTGATGGGCGAGCAGGGGGCCAAGTCGCTGCGTGGCGGCAAGATGGAGGACGTCATCTTCGCCGGCACTTCCGGACGCGCCCCGCTCGGGCGCGCCGAAGTGGTGCTGACCATCGACAACTCGGACGGTTCGCTGCCGATCGACTACACCGAGGTCACGATCAGCCGGACGATGTTCCGCACCGGCGGGTCCGAATACGCCATCAACGGTTCGCCCGCGCGGCTGCTGGACGTCCAAGACCTGCTCAGCGACTCGGGTATCGGCCGGGAGATGCACGTCATCGTCGGCCAGGGTCAGCTCG
Organism: Actinomycetes bacterium; assembly: GCA_029778515.1. Next base: position 3,606 of record JAKOQD010000315.1, on the reverse strand, counting down.
ATTCGATCCTGCAGGCCACGCCCGAGACCCGTCGCGGCTTCATCGAAGAGGCCGCCGGGGTGCTCAAGCACCGCAAGCGCAAGGAAAAGGCACAGCGCAAGCTCGAAGCCACCGCGGCCAACTTGAACCGGCTCTCCGACCTGCTCGGCGAGATCCGCCGCCAGCTGAAGCCGCTAGGCCGGCAGGCCGAGGTGGCCCGCAAGGCTGCGGTCATCCAGGCCGACCTGCGTGACGCGCGCGCCCGGCTGCTGGCCGACGATCTGGTCGCCGCCACTTCGTCGCTGGCGACCGATCTGGCCGCCGAGGCCGAACTCAAGCAACGCCGACTGCGGATCGAGGCGGAGCTGACCTCCGCCCGTGAGGCCGAGCAGGCTGCCGAAGTCGCCGCACGAGACGCCCTGCCCGCGCTGACCGCAGCCCAGGAGACCTGGTACGCGCTGGCCGGGTTGGCCGAGCGGGTGGCGAGTACGACGACGATCGCGTCCGAACGGCTGCGCAACGCGGCAGCGATCGGCACCGACGAGCGTCCGGGGCGCGATCCGGAGGCCATTGAGCGCGAGGCGGCCGAGATCCGTAAAACCGAGGCGTCCGTGCAGGCCGAGGTGGCCGAACGCACCGCGGCGCTGGCGGCCGCGACCGATGCCCGCAACGCCGCCGAGACAGCGCACGCCGAAGCCGAGAAGCAGTATTCGGCCCAACTGCGAGCGATCGCCGACCGCAGGGAGGGCCTGGCCCGGCTTGCCGGTGAAGTGAACACACTGCGCAGCCGGTCCGAGGCAGCCGGGGCGGAGATCGAGCGGCTGGTGGCGGCCAAGGCCGAAGCTGAGGACCGGGCCACCAACGCCAAGCGGCAATTCGCTCAGTTGGAGACCCGGCTCGCCGGGTTGAGCGCCGGAGAGTCCGGGCTGGACGATGCCTACGAAGCCGCTGAGGCTGACGTGGCTGCACGGCTGACCGCACTGGAAGAGCTCCAGACAGCCGAGCGGGCGGCCACCGCGGAGCGGGGAGCCGCAGCGGCGCGCGCCGAAGCGCTGGCCCTCGGCCTGGAGCGACGCGACGGCACCGCCGCCCTCCTCGCCGCCGGTGACCAGCTGGACGGCCTGCTGGGCTCGGTCGCGGCACTGATCAGCGTTCCGGTCGGCAAGGAGGTTGCCATCGCGGCCGCGCTGGGTTCGGCTGCGGACGCGATCGCGGTGACTGGGGTGGACGCCGCCGTCCGCGCCTTCGACCACCTGAAAGCCGAGGACCTGGGCCGGGCCGGCATGCTGCTGGGCGCTGACCTGCCCGCGGACACGTCCGGCTGGCCGAAGCTGCCGGCGAACGCCTGCTACGCGGCCGGGCTGGTGGACTGCGCGGCGAGCCTGCGTCCGGCCATTGAACGGCTCTTGTTCAAGGTGGCGGTCGTGGACGACCTGGCCCAGGGCCGCGAGCTCGTGGCCAAGCTGCCGGATGTGACCGCTGTGACCACCGGCGGCGACCTGCTCAGCTCCTGGTTCGCGGCCGGCGGATCGTCGGCAAAGCCGTCCCTGCTGGAGGTGCAGGCCGCGCTGGATGAGACCAACGAAAAGCTCAGCGCCGCTCAGGCCGAGGTCGAGCGGACCCGGTTCGCGATCGCCGAGGCCGAGCAGTTGCTCGCGTCCGCTCGCGAACGGTCGGACGCGGCACTGGCCCGCCTGCACGAATCGGACGCCGAGCATGCCGCGATGGCCGAGGAGGCGGGCGAGCTGAACCAGATCGTCCGCTCGGCCCAGGCCGAAGCCGGACGCCTTGCGCAGGCGGCCGACAACGCGGCCACGGCCCGCGACCACGCGCTGGCCAACCTGAGCGAGCTTGAGACGCGACTGGAACTGGCCTCCGAGCAGACCGAGACCGGTGAGGCCGATCCGACCGAACGCGACCATCTCGGTGACCTGGCCCGCGCGGCCCGCGCCGCCGAAATGGAGGCGCGGCTGGCGTTGCGCACGGTCGAGGAGCGGGCACGAGCCTTCGCCGGACGGGCGGACAGCCTGCTGCGGGCAGCCGATGCGGAGCGCTCGGCCCGGGCCAAGGCCGCCGCGCGTCGGGAGCTTCTCCGTCGGGAGGCGGAGGTGGCCGCCGGCGTCCTGAAGGCCGCCGAATGGCTGGCCGAACAGGTGAGCGCGTCCAGGGCTCTTGCCGAGACCGAACGCATGCGTGCGCAGGAGGCTCGCAGCGTTGCCGAGACCGAGCTGACCGCCGTCCGGCAGCGCGGGCGGGAACTGGCGAAAGCGTTCGAGAACCTGGTCGACACCGTCCACGCCGACGAACTCGCCCGCGCGCAACAGCAGATGAAGATCGACGCGCTGGCCGAGAAGGCGCTGGCCGAACTCGGGCTGGAGCCGGAGGCGCTGGTCGGCGAATACGGGCCGGAACAACTGGTGCCGGTGCTGGTCAACGCCGACGGCAAACCGCTGACCGAGGACGACCCGCAGCCAGATCCCGTCCCGTACGTGCGGGCCGAGCAGGAGCGGCGGCTGCGGGCGGCTGAGCGTGACCTCGCGGTGCTGGGGAAGGTGAACCCGCTGGCGCTGGAAGAGTTCGACGCGCTCAGCGAGCGGCACACTTTCCTGGCCGAGCAGCTGGCTGACCTGCGCAAGACCCGCGACGACCTGAACGGGATCATCGCCGACGTGGACACCCGCGTGCAGGAAGTGTTCGCGGCCGCCTACGCCGACGTCGAACAGGCCTTCGAGGACGCGTTCGCCCGGCTGTTCCCCGGCGGCGAGGGACGCCTCGTGCTCACCGAGCCGGGGGAGTGGCTGACCACCGGTGTGGACGTGGAGGCACGTCCCGCCGGGAAGAAGGTGAAGCGGCTGTCGCTGCTTTCCGGCGGCGAGCGTTCACTGGTGGCGGTGGCCTTCCTGGTGGCGCTGTTCAAAGCCCGTCCCAGCCCCTTCTATATCCTCGACGAGGTCGAGGCCGCGCTCGACGACACCAACCTCGGCCGCCTGCTGGAGATCTACGAAGAGCTCCGGGCGAACAGCCAGCTGCTGGTGATCACCCACCAGAAGCGCACCATGGAGATCGCCGACGCGCTGTACGGGGTGACCATGCGGTCCGACGGGGTCTCGGCCGTGATCAGCCAGCGACTGCGGGATGCCTGAGCCCAGCCAACGTCATCCCGACGCAGGTCGGCATCTCTGAAAATTCGCCACAAGGAGACTGAGAACTCGAGGAGGCTCAACTGAGCCTTCCGCCGCGTGCGGCATACTGTTCGTAGTCCATCGGAAGGCTGTGTCTTGAGTTATTGGATCATCACCGTGGCGCTCGTCGCGATCGCCCTGTGTGTGATCGCGGTGGTCGCCGTCGGCATGAACGGCAGCCTCGCCAGCAAAGCCCCCGAATTCGCCAACGTGATGGCCAACACCGCGAAGCACCTGAACGGCGACGCGGACCCGCCACAGGGGCTGGTCGAGTTCTTCGAGGAGATCGAGGACATCCGGCCCAAGAGCGCGGATTCGGCCGCAGAGGCGCCCAAGCGCTGACTTTGGCTGGGTGGTGGGCCTGGTGTTGCCTACCATGAGCGGCGTGGAGAACTACTTCTGGTACGTCCTGGCTGCGGTCGCGGCCGTTCTGATCGTCGCTGCC
>JAKOQD010000314.1 GCA_029778515.1 Actinomycetes bacterium | reverse complement strand
GCCACGGCGAACCCGTCCGGAACCGCCACACGATCCCCTCGACAACGCGACGATGATCCTGGAATGGCCGCCCGCCCTTACGCGAAGCGACCGGCATCAAAGGCTCGATCCGAGCCCACGCAGCATCCGAGAGAGTACGAGTACGCGACACGCCCCCAAGCCTGCCTCATCCTCCCGCAGAGGTTAGGAGACACGCCCTAGCCCTGCCGGTAACTCGCGGCCAGCCCCTCGATCACCTTGGTCGCGGCCAGCTGAGCGATCAAGCCTTCCTTCGCCCAGGCCGAGACCTCGATCTCGTTGGCCCCGTCGGCCAGTACCGCCGCCACCACGGTCGGATTGATGCCCTTGACCCCGCCCTTGACGGCGCCGATCAGCCCGCGATGGCCCGGCACCTCACGGTAGGCGAAGGGGGCCTGAAAGACTGGGGGCAGCCGACGCACCAGGTCGTCCCAGCCGCTGGTGAGCGGGACGCGGATGCTGGCGTGGTCGAACGGCATCTTGTCGCGGGAGTTGGGTTCCGGCGCCGGCGGCGTCGCGAACGAGAATAAGCCACCGGTCATCAGCGTCGCCACGGCGCTGTTGACCTCCGCCAGATTGATCAGCGGCGATTCGACAGTACGGGTCTTCGCCATGGCCTCAGCCTAGCCAGCCAAAATACCTCACCATCGGCAGGTCAGCCGGTTGGACGCTCAGTGCCCGCAGCCGCAACCCCCGGCACCACCCGAGCCGCAACCGCCACCGACCTGCGGGCCACCGGCGACCCCGACCGGGGCGATGCTGAGCGCGATCTGCCCGCTGCCGGCCATCGACTGGTTCACCTTGATCGGACGCGAAGCCGGCGCGAACTCGTTGTCGGCGTCGGTCCAGGTGGCCAGCTGACCGCTCGTCCCGGCGTTCTTGTGTGCGGTGGCGACCATCAGCTTGATGCGGTTGAGCTGGTTCACCTCGGAGGCACCCGGGTCGTAGTCGATCGAGACCACATTGGCCATCGGGTACTGGCGGCGCAGTTCGGCGAACATGCCGCGTCCCACCACGTGGTTCGGCAGGCAGGCGAACGGCTGGGCGCAGATGATGTTCGGCGTCCCGTGCTCGATCAGCTCGACCATCTCGCCGACCAGCAGCCAGCCCTCGCCGGCCTGGGTGCCCAGCGAGATGACCTGCTGGGCCTTCTCGGCCAGCTTGTCGATGGTCAGGTGCACGTCGAACTTGCCGTTGGTGGCGGCCAGCGCCTTGCGCATCGGACGCTCGTACTGCTCGATCGCCCAGATTAGCGCCTTCTGCGTGAGCCGACCCTTGGTCGTGCCCATGCCGAAGTTCTCCCACTTGTAGTCGGCGGTGTACATGCCCTGGGTGAAGAAGGCGGTCAGGCCCGGCAGCACGGCCTCGCAGCCCTCGTCCTCGATCACCCGCACGGCGTCGTTGTTGGCGTCCGGCTGGAACTTCACCAGGATCTCGCCGACCACCCCGACCCGCGGCTTGCGCGGAATATCGAGCAACGGCAGTTCGTCGAACTCGCGGACGATCTGCTTGACCAGCCAGGTGTAACCGACCCGGCGGTTCAGCGTCGGCGACCAGCCGCCGTTCGCAAAGAACTCACGGGTGATCGCGTCCCAGCGCGCATACAGCGCCATCGCGGCACCCTCGTCGCGCTCATACGGCCGGACGCGCAGCAGCACGTTCTGCAGCAGGTCGCCCAGCACCAGGCCCTGGATGGCGCGGTGCACCAGCCCGACCGAGAGCTGGAAGCCCGGGTTGTTCTCGAGCCCCTGAGCGCTGACCGCGAGCACCGGCACCTGCGGGTAGCCGGCGTCCTTGAGCCCCTTGCGCAGCAGCCCGACGTAGTTGGTCGCCCGACACATGCCGCCGGTCTGGGTGATCGCGACCGTCGAGTTGTCGGGGTCGGCGCCACCGGTGATGAATTTGTTGATCAACTGCCCGATCACCATGATCGCCGGGTAGCAGGAGTCGTTGTGCACATACTTCAGGCCACACTCGACGTCTTCGTTGCTGGCGTGCTCGAGCACCTCGACGTTCAGCCCGGAGCGGCGGAAGATCGGCTCCAGCATCCGGAAGTGGATGGGCGCCATCTGCGGCACGTAGACGGTATGCGATTCGCGTTCGGCAAGGCCGAATACCGGGTTTGGACCGGTGGTGTCGATCTCGGCGCTCGGGTCGAAGGCCGGGCGTTCCTTGGTCGCAGCCTGCAGCGAGCGCAACCTGATCTTGGCCGCACCCAGGTTCGAGACCTCGTCGATCTTGAGCACCGTGTAAACGTCGCCGACCTTCTCGAGGATCTCTTGCACCTGGTCGGTGGTGACCGCGTCGACACCACAGCCGAAGCTGTTCAACTGCACGACGTTCAGGTCGGGTTCGGTGGCCACCTGCGCGGCCGCCTCGTAGAGCCGGGTGTGGTAGCTCCACTGGTCGCGCACGCGCAGCGGACGCTCGAGCTTCGAGGTGGTCATGCCGTTGGTCAGCGCGTCCTCGCTGAGCACCACCATGCCCAACGAGGTGATCATCTCGGGGATGCCGTGGTTGATCTCGGGGTCGATGTGGTACGGACGCCCGGCCAGCACGATGCCGCGCAAGTCGTTCTCGCGCATGTACTGCAGCGCCCGGTCGCCCTCGGCCTTGATGTCGTCGGCCACCTGGTCGAGCTCGGCGTAACCCGCGGCGACCGCACCCTTGGCCTCGGCCAGCGTGACGTTCCAGTCGGCGAAGACCTCGACCAACCGCTCGGCGAGCTTGGCGGGGTTGTTCAGGTTCACGAACGGGTCGAGCACCCGGATGCCGGGCTCGCGCAGCCGGTCGATGTTCTTGGCCAGCACCTGCGGGTAGAAGGCCACGATCGGGCAGTTGTAGTGGTTGTCGGCGTCGTCGAACTGCTTGCGTTCGTAGTTGACGCACGGCATGAAGATCGTCTTGATGCCCTTGTCGAGCAGCCATTCGATGTGCCCGTGCGCGAGCTTGGCCGGGTAGCAGACGTTCTCGGACGGGATCGACTCCATGCCGGTCTCGAAGAGGTCGTGCGAGCTGCGTCCCGAGATCACGACCTTGAAACCGAGCTGGGTGAGGATCGTGAACCACAGCGGGAAGTCTTCGTAAATGCCCAGCGCGCGCGGGATGCCGAGTTCGCCGCGGTGTGCGGCGGCGTCGGTGAGTCGGCGGTAGCCGAAGATGCGCTTGTACTTGTAGTCGTAGAGGTTCGGGATCTCGGACTTCTTGGGCTTCGCCTCGAGGGACGCGCCGCGCTCGCAGCGGTTGCCCGAGACGTGCCGCGAGCCGTCGTCGAAGTTGGTGATCGTCAGCTTGCAGGAGTTCTGGCAGAGCTTGCAGACCCGCTGCGAGCTGGTCACCTCGAAGCCGTCGAGGTTGCGCTCCATCATCGCCGAGACCGCGCCCGGCTCGTAGTGCATCTTCGCGGTCAACGCGGCACCGTAGGCGCCCATCAGGCCCGAGATGTTCGGCCGCACCACTTCGACGCCGGTCTGCAGCTCGAAGGCGCGCAGCACGGCCGGGTTCAGGAAGGTGCCACCCTGCACGACGACCTTGTCGCCGAGCTCGGACGCGTCCCGCAGCTTCATCACCTTGTAGAGCGCGT
>JAKOQD010000313.1 GCA_029778515.1 Actinomycetes bacterium | reverse complement strand
CGGCCCGTAAGGCGTCGGCGTACAACGTGGAATGCAGCTGCGTCGTGCGGCCAGCGCCGTACTCGTCGTACTGCAACTCCGCCAGGGCAACTTTGGCCTGGCCGTCGAGCCGCGCCAGCACGAAACTCTGCGGATCGGACTCCTTGAGTTGCTGGACGCTGCGTTCCCGCAAGTAGTCCCGCATCTGTTCACGGGTAGCCTTGCGCTGCAGGAACGACGCCACGCCAGGACCGTTGTCGGCCTGGGCCATGTCGAGCAGAACCTGCCCGATGTCGCCGCTGGTCTGGCCTGACGCCACCTCCTCGAGGGTCACGCGAAGGGCGTTCTCGTAGGCGGTTTCCAGCGTGCGTCGCAAGCCGATCAGGATCGGGTCCCATTCCCGGTCCGGGACATCACGGAAGCCGCGGTAGTGCAGTTCGTAGAGCATCCACAACGCCAGCTGCACGTCATCGTCCTCAATAGCCATCCCCTCCGGCAGCGGTGGTGGATCCCCGGCGGCACCCTCTCGCAACGCGTGCACCACCCACGCGCTCACCGGCCCGCGCGCGACCGGCACCTCGGCTGCCATGAAGTGCTCAGTACCCAGATCGTGAATCACTAAGCGGCGCGCGGGACGTGAGGGCCGCCACGACGGACGGCTCACCCGCCCGGATCCGGGTAGATTCGAGTACCACCGATCCCGATCAGCGGACGGTGTTGCCGAGGAGAACGACGAGAGGACGAGGTATGCCTGACGAGGACGAGACCGCTACGCACGGACCGGCCGACGGCGGCGCGGGCACAGGGCACGACGGCGGGGCTGACGGTGGCGCGGACGGCGGTGCCGACGGCGGCGCAGACGGCGGTGCCGACGGCGGCGCTGACGGTGGCGCCGACGGTGGCGCCGATGGTGGCGCCGATGGTGGAGCCGACGGCGGCGCGGACGGTGGGGCCGACGGCACCGCGTGAGTGACGCAACGCAGAGCGGGCTCCAGCCAGGAACCTCAGCCCTGCACCGACTGTGTACGGCCACGCCCGACGAGTTCGCCCGCGAAGTGTGGGCGCGTCGGGCGTGGCTGTCACGGGCGGCCGACCTACCCGGCGACGTCTCGGACGTGTTCTCGCGTAGCGCTGCCGATGAGTTGCTGAGCAGCCACGGCTTACGCACGCCCTTCTTGCGCATGGCCAAGGACGGCAAGGTCATCCCGACCAGTCGCTTCACAGGACCCGGTGGCGCGGGCGCGATGGTCGCGGACCAAATCCACGACGAGGCCGTACTGGGGCTGTTCAGTGACGGGGCAACGGTCGTGTTGCAGGGTCTGCATCGAACCTGGCAGCCCGTGTCAGTTCTAGCGGCGGGCCTGGCCGCCGACCTAGGGCATCCGGTGCAGGTCAACAGCTACATCACCCCGCCGCAGTCGCAGGGCTTCGCCCCGCACTACGACACCCACGACGTCTTCGTGCTCCAGATCGACGGGCGCAAGCACTGGCGCATCCATGAGCCGGTGCTTGCCCAGCCACTGCCCGATGAACCGTGGGACACCGTGGCCGATCAAGTGGCGCAACGAGCAGCGGAACCCCCGGTGCTCGACGTGACGCTGCAGCCCGGCGACTGCCTCTACCTGCCGCGCGGCTTTCTGCATGCGGCCACAGCGCTGGGCGAAACCAGCATCCACCTGACGTTCGGCATCCACACAGCCACCGAGCGCGACGTCGTCCGCGCGCTCGCGGACGGTCTCGTGCAGGCCTCGTGGCGCGCCTCCATGCCGGTCGGGTGGGAACCTTCCGAGGACTCCTTGACGGCTCTGCGGGATCGGGCCGTGGCGGCCTTGGCGGCACTGGATCTCACCGCGGTGGCCACGCAGCTGGGTGCAGACAGAGCGCGCAAACAACGACCCGAGCCGCTCTCCCCACTCGCGCAGGCACAGATCGCGGCGGACCTCTCGCAGGACACCAGCATCCGGCTGCGGCGTGGGATTGCCGCCCGGTTGGCAAATTCTGCCGTGGTGTTCAGCACCGGATCGATCACCATCAGCGAGGATGAGCGGGAAGCCGTTTCACTACTACTGAAGGGTCAGGAGGTTCGTGTGGGCGAACTGCCGCTGGCCGAACCTGCCGCGCTGGACCTCGCCGCGCGTCTTCTGCGCTCGGGCGCGGTCGTGCCGGGCGCGGAGGCGTGACCGCCGCCGGCTTCCGCTGCTCATCGGCCGCCCGGGAGCGGGGCGACAGCATGCTGGCCACCGCACCTCCGGCACGGCGTTGGTTGCTCCTGGAGCGGGAAGGCGCCTGGCCTACGCACGCCTTGAGCGTTTTCCCCAAGTCGCAGGCCCATGCCCTGTCGGAGAAGGCCGCGCGGGCCGGCGCCCGGATTTCCCTGATCCGCCGGCCGCGACGGCACCCTGCCAGTCACGGGCCGTTCACGTGGGCGGTCGCCGACGTGCAGCGCGGGCAGGAGGGCATCCGCTGGCACACCGCGTACACCATCGAGGAAGTGCTGGATACGCCATGGGAGGTGACCTCCGGCGAGGGTGACCCCGTCGCGCTGGTCTGCAGTCACAGCCGGCACGACGTCTGTTGCGCGCTTCGCGGCCGGCCCGTCGCCGCAGCTTTGGAACCGGTGTGGCCGGGGCGGGTGTGGGAGTGCTCGCACCTAGGCGGCGACCGGTTCGCCGCGACGATGGTCGTGCTGCCCACCGGCCTGTGCTACGGGCGGCTCGATGAGTCGAACGCAGCTGCGGTGCTCGCCGCTTTCGACCGCGGCCAGGTGGTTCCGGACCTACTGCGTGGCCGATGTGCGGACCCGCGCGAAGCCCAGGCAGCGGCCGCGATCGGATGGCAGCAAGGGCTTGCTGCCCCCTGCGTCGATGCATTGGTGCCCGCGGGTCCCGCCACGCACGCGGGCGGTATCACGACGGTGGCATTCTCGGCACCGGACCTGCGGATCAGTTACCGCGAGACCGAGGTGGAATTGGGTACCCCGAGCACCTGTCGGGCCCATGGGATAGGCCACGGCCGGGAGTACACGTTCGTTGGGGTGCAGCGCCGCTAGCGAGGCACTGTGACGGGCCGTCAGTCGCCGCGGACAGTCGTCAGCAGAAACGCGCTGTCGTCCAGCGCCCGCACACTGTGCCGCTTCTGCGGGACGACAATCAGGTTCCCGGACCGGCACTCCCAAACATCGTCCCCGGAGACCAGTTCAATGCGGCCGAGCAGCACCTGCACAGT
>JAKOQD010000312.1 GCA_029778515.1 Actinomycetes bacterium | reverse complement strand
GAATGGGCGAGCGCTGCGGCTGGTGCGGCACCGATCCGCTGTACGTCGATTACCACGACCATGAGTGGGGCGTGCCCGAGCGCGACTCGCGAGCGCTCTACGAGAAGCTGATCCTGGACGGGTTCCAGGCCGGCCTCAGCTGGTACACGATCCTGCGTAAGCGGGAGAACATCCGCGCGGCGTTCGCGGGTTTCGATCCGGACTTGATCGGCTCCTGGGGCGAACCGGACGTCGTCCGCCTGCTCGGGGACGCCGGCATCGTCCGGCATCGCGGCAAGATCGAGGCCGCGATCCTCAATGCGCGCGCCTGGCAGCAGATTGAAGCAGGCGCCGGGTTCAGCGACTTCATCTGGAGCGCGGTGGACGGGTCGCCGGTGCAGCACGGTTTCACCGACTTGAGCCAGGTGCCGGCCACCACTCCGGCCGGGGACGCACTCGCCAAGCGGCTCAAGCAGGCCGGCTTCAGGTTCTGCGGTCCCACCATCGTCTACGCGTTCGCCCAAGCCGTCGGGTTGTTCAACGACCACGTGGTGAGCTGCCCTGCGCACGACCGCTGCGCGGCGTTGGCGTGAGGCGCCCAAGTGAGTAGCCGAGCCGGCGGACGCGGGTTGCCATCTTGGCTGAGCCCGGTGTGGCTGGTGGTCGGCTCGATCATCTCGGTGCAGGTCGGCGCTGCCTTCGCCAAGTCGCTGTTCGTGCTCACGGCCGCGACGGCGGTGGCCTGGCTGCGGATGGCAGTGGCCGCGGTGATCTTCTGGCTGGTCGCCCGGCCGCGAATCACCGGACGCAGCTGGGTCGAGTGGCGGGTCGTGCTGGGCTATGGCGTGGCGCTGGCCACGATGAACTGGGCGATCTACATGTCGTTCGCGCGGATCCCGATCGGGTTGGCGGTGACGATCGAGTTCCTGGGGCCGTTGGGGGTGGCGGTGGCCGGGTCGCGCCGCCTCCGTGACCTGGTCTGGGTTGCGTTGGCCGGGGTCGGTGTTGCGCTGCTCGGCGTGTTCCCAGCCACGGTCGACTGGATCGGTATCGGGTTCGCGCTGCTGGGCGGCGCCGGCTGGGCGGCGTACATCCTGCTGTCGAAACAGACCGGTCAATACTGGTCGGGCGTGACCGGGGTGAGCATGGGCTCGCTGGTGGGTGCCGTGGTCTTCCTGGTGCCGGGCGTTTTGGCCGGTGGCGCGTCACTGTGGCAGCCGCAGGTGCTGCTGCTGGGGTCGGTGGTGGCGGTGATGAGTTCGGTGATCCCATACGGGCTGGAGATGGTGGCGCTGCGCAGTCTCCCGTCCGGACTGTTCGGGATTCTGATGAGCCTCGAACCCGCGGCGGCGGCGCTCGCGGCGCTGGTGGTGCTCAAGGAGCAACTGAGCATGGTCGAGATTGTCGCCATGGCTTGCGTGATCATCGCCTCGGTTGGTGCGACGCGGACGCTGGCCAAGGCGCCCGCGCCGAACTGAGTCGAGATCAGCGCGGTATCCAGGCCGCGAGCGCCGCGAGCAGAGCGAAGAGCTGCATCATCAGGATCATCGTCGGCACGATGGCCAGGATCACCAGCGAGATCCAGATCCAGATCATCACCCTGGTTAACCGCGCGATAAACTGCAGATCATCGGAGGTCTGCCGGGTGAGTCCGTAGCCGTAGTGCGGATCGGTGAAGGCGTAGCCCGGGACCGGAGTGGACGGGGCGGCTGGACCCACGGCCCGCTGCGGAGGGTGCCAGGTGGTGCCGTCGAAGGTGCTGCCTGAACTGTCCATTCGGGGCACCCAGGCAGTGCCGTTCCACACGTAGCCGATCGCTCCCCTGGTGGCTCGATCGCAAGCTCGCTCCCGAAAGCGACTCGCGCTCCCGAAAGTTCGGGAGCAAAGGTCCCATTCGGGAGCGAAGTCGAGGGGCTGGTCCTGAGGACTGTTGGCCCCCTTCCCGATCTCAGCTCATCGACCCAGGCGGTAGATCCGTGACTCCCAAGCGGCCAGGACGCCGTCCGCGGGGTCGTCGTGGGTGCCGAGCAGCAGCTCGGCGTCCGCGTGGGACGGGAGTTCGGACGGCAACGCCACCGGCGCCGACGACCAGTTCGCGAGCACCAGCAGGCGCTCCTCGCCGAGGGTGCGGGTGAAGCAGAACAGCTGCTCATGGTCTCCCAGCAACAGCTGGAAGCGACCGTGTTGAACCACCTCCAGCTCATGGCGCAACCCGATCAACGCCCGGTAGTGGTTGAAGACCGAACCGGGGTCACCCACCTGCGCGGCCGCATTGATCTCGGCGTGATTCGCGGTCACCGGCAGCCACGGCGTCCCGTCAGTGAACCCCGCGGTGTCGGACGCGTCCCACTGCATCGGGGTGCGCGCGTTGTCGCGGCTCTTGAACGCGATCACCGGGAGCAGCTGATTTGGATCGGCCCCGGACGCCACGGCCTGAGCGTAGAAGTTCACCGACTCGATGTCGTCGTAGTGCTCGATCGCACTGAACCCGGCATTCGTCATGCCCAGCTCCTGGCCCTGGTACACGTACGGCGTGCCCTTGAGCAGATGCAGCGTGGTGGCCAGGGTCTTCGCCGAAGCCACCCGGAACTCCGGCGAGTCGTCACCGAAGCGCGACACCGAACGCGGCTGGTCGTGGTTCTCGAAGTACAGCGAGTTCCAGCCGACATCGGCCAGCCCGTCCTGCCACTTCGCCAGGTTCGCCTTCAGCGCGGGCAGTTGCAGCGGCACCAGCTCCCACTTCAGGCCGGAAGGGCCCGCGTCCACGCTCATGTGCTCGAAAGTGAACACCATGCCCAGTTCGCCGGCGGCCGGGTCGGTGTGGGAGCGGGCGGTCTCGACGTCCACCAGGACCATCTCACCGACGCTGAACAGCTCCTTGGCCGAGATGCCGACCTCGCGGTTCAGTTCGCGCAGGAACTCGTGCAGCCGCGGCCCCTCCACCACCAACGTCGGGTCGTAGCAGATGCCGTCCGGCGCGGCCGGGCCGTCGGCCAGCGGCAAGGTCTTCGAGATCAGGTTGATCACGTCCATGCGGAAACCGTCCACGCCGCGGTCGACCCAGCGCCGCATCATCGCGTAGATCTCCGCTCGGACGGCCGGGTTCTCCCAGTTCAGGTCGGGCTGCTTGGGTGCGAACAGGTGCAGGTAGTACTCGCCGGACGCGGGGTCGAACTGCCAGCCGCGGCCGGAGAAGAACGAGCCCCAGTTGGTCGGCTCAGCGCCGGGCGTGCCGGGCTCGAAGCCTGGCCGCGCGGGTCGCCAGAAGTACCAATCCCGCTTGTCGGACGCAGGATCGCGGGACTCGACGAACCATGGGTGCTCGTCGGAGGTGTGGTTCACGACCAGGTCCATCACCAGCTTCATGCCGCGGTCATGCAGGCCGGCGATCAGCGCGTCCAGGTCTTCGAGCGTGCCGAACAGCGGATCGACGTCGTCGTAGTCGCTGATGTCGTAGCCGTTGTCGGCCATCGGCGAGCGGTAGACCGGCGACAACCAGACCACGTCCACGCCGAGCGCGGCCAGATGGTCGAGGTGGGCGATGATGCCGGGGAGGTCGCCAATCCCGTCCGCATTGCTGTCGGCGAACGACCGGGGATAGATCTGATAGACCACCGCGCTGTGCCACCAAGGAGCCATGCGCACATTCTTGCGGACGCGCGTGCTGCCGGTCAGTGCAACTGACCGCGTTCGCGCAGGTCGCTGACGATCTGGGCGTAGAAGGTCTCGTCGATGCGGTACTTG
>JAKOQD010000311.1 GCA_029778515.1 Actinomycetes bacterium | reverse complement strand
CGCTGCTGTTCTTCGTCTGAGTCCGGCTTGCCGTCAGTGGGCGACCTGGGCGAAGCGCTCGGCGCCTCGGGTGGCCATCTCCTCGTACTCCTCCCAGCGACGCAGGACCTGCTCCTGGCCCAAAGCGAGCAGGCGCTCGGCCGAGTCGGGATCGGAGTTCATCAGCATCCGGAAGCGCAGTTCCTTCATGTGATACTCGCGCAGCGGTATCCGTGGACGCGGCGAGTCCAGCAGGAACGGGTTCTTCCCTGCCTTTCGCAACACCGGGTTGTAGCGCATCAGCGGCCAGTGCCCGGACGCGACCGCGGCGTACTGCTGGTCGAGTCCCTTGCGCATGTCGATGCCGTGGGCGATGCAGTGGCTGTACGCGAGGATCAGGCTTGGCCCGTTGTAGGCCTCCGCCTCGCGGAACGCCTTCAGCGTCTGCTGCGGGTCGGCGCCCATCGCCACCCGGGCGACGTACACGTTGCCGTAGGCAGTCGCCTGCAGCGCCATGTCCTTCTTCCCGGTCGGCTTGCCGGCCGCGGCGAACTTCGCCACCGCCCCCATCGGGGTCGACTTGGACGCCTGGCCGCCGGTGTTCGAGTACACCTCGGTGTCCAGCACCAGCACGTTCACGTTCCGGCCGGACGCGAGCACGTGGTCGACGCCGGCCGAGCCGATGTCGTACGCCCAGCCGTCACCGCCCACGATCCACACCGAGCGACGCAGCAGATGGTCGGCCACCGAGCGCAGATCCTCGACCCCCGGCGCCGACATGGTGTCGAGCAGCGCCTTCAACGCGTCCACCCGGGCCCGCTGCTGGCTCAGCTCCGATTCGTACTGCTGCGGCGCGGTCAGGATCGCGTCCACCACCTCGTCGCCCAGCTCCGGACGCAGCGACTCCAGCCGCTTCCGCGCGGTCCCGGTGTGCAGGTCGGCGGCCAGCCGCAGGCCCAGCCCGAACTCGGCGTTGTCCTCGAACAGCGAATTGGACCACGCCGGCCCGCGGCCGTACTTGTTGGACGACCAGGGCGTCGTGGGCAGGTTGCCGCCGTAGATGGACGAGCACCCGGTCGCGTTCGCCACGGTCGCGCGGCCGCCGAACAGCTGGGTGAGCAGCTTCAGGTACGGCGTCTCGCCACAGCCGGAGCACGCACCGGAGAACTCGAACAGCGGCTCAAGGAACTGGGTGCCGCGGACGTTGGCGAAGTCGATCCGGGAGCGCCGGTTCACCGGGATGGATTCGAAGAACTTCACGTTCTCCTTCTCCTTGGTGCGCTCCAGCACTGTGCCCAGATTGATCGCCTTGCGGGAACCGCCGGTGCCCAGCGGCTTCACCGGGCACGCCTCGACGCACAGGCCGCAACCGGTGCAGTCCTCGGCGTAGACCTGCAGCGTGTAGCGCGAACCGGGGAAGCCGGCGGCGTTCAGCGGTGCCGACTGGAAGCCCTCCGGTGCGCCGTTGAGCGCAGAGCCCGCGTAGTACTTGGCGCGCAGCACGGCGTGCGGGCAGACGAACGCGCAGTTACCGCACTGGATGCAGGCTTCCGGATCCCACTCGGCGATGATGTCGGAGATGTTCCGCTTCTCGTACTGCGTCGTGCCGGAGGGGTAGGTGCCGTCCACCGGCAGCGCGCTGACCGGCAGCTGGTCACCCGT
>JAKOQD010000310.1 GCA_029778515.1 Actinomycetes bacterium | reverse complement strand
TGGCCGGCGTGGACGGTTGGCACACCGCAAGCGCCCCCTCCGAGCACAGGGTGAGCCAGCGCTCGATCCGGGCGGACGAATGGTCGGGACCCTGGCCCTCGTAGCCGTGGGGGAGCAGCAGTACCACTCCGGACTTCTGCGTCCACTTGGCGTTGCCGGAGGAGATGAACTCGTCCGCGATGGTCTGGGCGCCGTTGGCGAAGTCACCGAACTGGCCCTCCCAGAGCACCAGGGCGTCCGGGGCAGCCACCGAGTAGCCGTATTCGAAGCCCATCCCCGCGTACTCGCTGAGCAGGGAATCGAAGACGTGGAAACGGCCCTGGTCGGGGCTGAGGTGCTTCAGCGGGACGTAGGCCCGGTTGTCCACCCGGTCGATGACCGCTGCGAACCGCTGGCTGAAGGTCCCCCGGCGGCTGTCCTGTCCGACCAGGCGAACCGGGCGCCCTTCCATCAGCAGCGAACCGAACGCCAGCAGTTCCGCGGTCGCCCAGTCGATCGGGCCCTTGCGGATGGCGTCGGCGCGGCGCTCCAGCTGGGGCAGCACCTTCGGGTGCACCGTGAAGCCCTCGGGGAAGGTGAGGTGGGCCTTGGCCACGGCCTCCATCGCCTCAGCCGTGATCGCCGTGCCGACGTCCTTGCCGAGCTTCGCCGGGTAGTAGGGCGTCTTGCTGATCGGCTCGTCCTGCGGCTCTTCCCTTACCTCCTTGAAGACGCTCTCCAAGCGATCGCGGAACTTCGCGATGACCTCGTCGGCGTCATCGGTGGAGATGTCGCCGCGACCGATCAGGGCCTCGGTGTAGAGCTTGCGGACGCTCCGCTTCTGCTCGATCAGGTCGTACATCAGCGGCTGCGTGAAGCTGGGGTCATCGCCCTCGTTGTGGCCGCGGCGGCGATAACAGACGATGTCGACGACGACGTCCTTGGCGAACCGTTGTCGGAAGTCGAAGGCCACCTGCGCGATCCGGGCAACGGCCTCAGGGTCGTCGCCGTTGACGTGGAAGATCGGCGACTGCACGGTCTTGGCGACATCCGTGCAGTAGACCGAAGAGCGGGATTCGATCGGCGCGGTGGTGAAGCCGACCTGGTTGTTCACCACGACGTGCACCGTGCCGCCGGTCTTGAAGGCACGCAGTTGGCTCATCTGCAGGGTCTCGTAGACCACGCCCTGGCCGGCGAACGCGGCGTCGCCGTGCATCAGGATGGGCAGCACCGGCCAGCCCTCGATCTTGCCGATCTGGTCGATCTTCGCCCGGGCGATGCCCTGCACGACCGGGTCGACCGCCTCCAGGTGGGACGGGTTCGCGGCCACCGAAGTCTTGATCGTCCGGCCGCTGGCTGCCTTGAACTCTCCTTCGGAGCCCAAGTGGTACTTCACGTCACCGGAGCCCTGAGAGAGCCGTGGGTCGTAGTTGCCCTGGAACTCGCGGAAGATCTGGCCGTAGGACTTGCCCACGATATTGGCCAGCACGTTCAGCCGGCCGCGGTGGGGCATGCCGATGATGGCCTCGCTCAGGCCGGCGTCCGCGGCCTGCTCGCAGACCTCGTCGAGGAACACGATCGCCGACTCGCCGCCCTCGAGGGAGAACCGCTTCTGTCCCACGAACTTGGTCTGCAGGAAGGTCTCGAAGATCTCCGCCTCGTTGAGCTTGTCCAGGATCCGCAGGTGCTCCTCGCGCGGCCAGGGCACGAACGGACGCTCGAAGCGGTCCTGGATCCAGGTGCGCTGCTCGTTGTCGGCAATGTGCATGTACTCCACACCGACAGTGCGGCAGTAGGAGTCGCGGAGCATCACCAGCAGGTCGCGCAGCGTGTGCACCTCACCGCTTCGGCCGCCGAAACTGCCAACCGGGAACTCGCGATCCAGGTCCCAGAGGGTTAGGCCGTGGTACTCCAGGTCGAGCTCTGGGTGCGATCGCTGCCGGTATTCCAGCGGGTCGATGTCGGCCATGTAGTGACCGAGGTTCCGGTAGGCGTTGATCAGCGAGAAGATTCGTGCGCTGCGCGGGATCGAGCCGACCCGTTCGTCATTGACGTCGTTGGCCCAACGGATCGGGGTGTAGGGCACGCGCAGGGAGTGGACGATCTCGTCGTAGAAACCATGCTGACCGATCAGCAGCTCGTGCAGCACCTTCAGGAACTCACCGCTCTGTGCACCCTGGATCACCCGGTGGTCGTAGGTCGAGGTGAGCGTGGTCACCTTCGAAACGCCGAGTTGGTTGATCCGGGCCTGGCTGGCGCCCTGGAACTCCGGCGGGTAGTCGATGGAGCCGACGCCGAGGATCAGGCCCTGACCGGCCATCAGGCGGGGCACCGAGTGGTTGGTGCCGATGCCGCCCGGGTTGGTCAGTGTCGCGGTGGTGCCGGCGAAGTCAGCAACGGTCAGCTCGCCCCTGCGGGCCTTGCCAACCAGTTCTTCATAGGCCGCCCAGAAGCCGGCGAAGTCGAGGTCCTCGCAGTTCTTGATGTTCGGTACGAGGAGTTGGCGGGTGCCGTCCGCCTTCTTGAAGTCGATCGCGAGGCCGAGGTTGATCGACGGCGGCGTCACCAGGTTCGGCTTGCCGTCGACCAGTTCGTAAGAGTTGTTCATCTCCGGCACGGCCAGCAGGGCCTTAACCATGGCCCAGCCGATGAGGTGGGTGAAGGAGACCTTGCCGCCGGTGGAGCGGGCCAGGTGCGCGTTGATCATCTGCCGCTGGTCGATCACCAGCTTCATCGGCACCTGGCGGACGCTGGTCGCGGTCGGCATCGACAGTGAGGCGTCCATGTTGACCGCGGTGCGGGCCGGGGCGCCGCGCAGCGGGGTGCGGACGGGCTCGGTTGCATCCTTGGTTGGCTGCGGCGCCTGCTTCGGGCGGTTCGCGGATACGCCAGAGGCTGCTCCAGTGATCTGGGGCGCGTTCTCTGCGTTCGGCTGGACGGCCTCGACTGCCGGCTCGTTCACCGGGGCTTCGGCCAGCGGACGGGACTCCGGCTCGGGTTCGGCCACGTCCACGATGGGCACTTGCACGACCTGCACGGTCTCTGCGGCAGCGGAGGTCGCCGGAGCTTGGACTTCCGGAGCTTGGGTCGCCGCAGCGGGGGCGGTCGGAGCCGCGGACGGTGCAGCCGCCGGTTGCGTCCCGTCCGCCGAAGCACCTTGGTGACTGCGGAAGTACTCGACCCAGCTTGCGTCCACCGACTCGGGGTCGGCGAGATACTGCTCGCGCATCTCCTCGATCAGCCAGTCGTTTGCGCCGAATTCGGCCAATGAATCGTTCGTGTCGACCCCCGAACCAGGTGTGGCCACAGTCGCCTTCTTCCTTGTCCACGCTGTCTTTTCGGCTCTTGGGTGATGCTACCTACAACCACCACCGGATTTGAACGAACAAGGCGGCGAGTCCCACGGCTCGGCTGGTCAATCGAGGTCTGACCAGTCGATGGAACTCCGATGATCGATCGAGCTGCGGCCGGTCGGTCGGGTTTCGGGTGGTCGAGCTTGTCGGCATCAAGTAAGCGGTCCCGGCCAGAGTGTCTCTGACCGGGACCGATGTGGCGCCCCCGCGAGGATTCGAACCTCGGCTCCCGCCTCCGGAGGGCGGTGCTCTATCCCCTGAGCTACGGGGGCACACCCGCGTTGCGGGCTTGGACACCTTAGCAAAGATTCGCGGTGCGTCTCGCGGGCCTATCCTGTGGCCGTGTCCGGGGCCCGCAGACTGCTCGCAGCGGCGCTGCTGCTCGTCCTGCTGTCCGGTTGCGTGGCCAAGGCCGCGCCGGCCCCGGCCGAACTGCGCCAGACCCCACCGCCGTGGCCCGCACCGCGCGACGGCATCGCGTATTTCGAGGCGGCGGGTGTGCCCGCGTCCCGTCTGGACGACCGCTCGAACCAGCGGGTCGTGACCGTGGCGATCAGCATCGACGACGTCGGCGTCCCGTTGGTGCCGAACATCGGTGTCGACCGTCCGCGCGCGCTCCAGGCGCCGGTGCACACCCACGATGCCAGCGGCACGGTCTGGTTGGAGGGCCAGGGCGTCCAGGACGTCACGCTCGGCCAATTCTTCACGATCTGGGGCGTCCGCTTCGATGAGCGCTGCCTCGGTGCAGCGTGCGGCGGCGT
>JAKOQD010000052.1 GCA_029778515.1 Actinomycetes bacterium | reverse complement strand
GTCTACGAGTCGCTCTACCGGCTGCGCACCGACCAGATCGGGCTGTATCTCATTCACTGGCCGAACCCGCTCGAGGACCGCTTTGTCGAGGCTTGGCAGGCGCTGATCGACCTGCAGTCAGAGGGCGTGCTGCGCTCCATCGGGGTGAGCAATTTTCTCCCCGAGCACCTCAGCCGGATCATCGGCGAGACGGGCGTCACCCCGGCAGTGAACCAGGTCGAGCTGCACCCGCACTTCCCGCAGGAGCGGCAGCGGACGATTCATGCAGAGCTCGGCATTCGCACCGAATCGTGGAGCCCGATCGGACGCGCGGGCGCCGTCGTCCAGGAACCGGCGGTGCTGAAGATCGCGGACGCGGTGGAGCGCACCCCGGTGCAGGTGGTGCTGCGCTGGCAGGTGCAGCTCGGCTCGATTCCGCTGCCGAAGGCCGCGTCCGTGGGTCGCCAGCAGGAGAACCTGGACATCTTCGACTTCAGTCTCGACGAGGCTCAGGTGGCGGCGATCACCGCGCTCGGCCGCAGCGATGGTCGGCTCTTCGACGCCGATCCGGCGGTGCATCAGGAGTTCTAGGGTCGCGCTGACTATCGGCTGGTCGAGCCTGTCGAGGCCGCCAAACCGCCGGTGGCAACGGGGTTTCGACAAGCTCAACCACCCTGCTCGGTGCGTCCTGTTCGGTCGGCTGGCTCGAACGCGGATTGGTCGGGTGTCAGACGGGCTGGTTATGGTGGCGGACGTGCGTGTGATTGAAGCCCGGGAACTGACCAAGGTGTACGGCGACCTGCGGGCTGTGGACGCCATCACATTCGACGTCCCGGCCGGGGAGTCCTTCGGCCTGCTCGGGCCCAACGGCGCGGGTAAGTCCACCACCATGCGGATGATCGGCGGCACCAGCCTGCGCACGTCCGGCTCGCTGCTGGTCAACGGCATGGACCCCGAGGTGCAGGGCCCGGAAGTGCGCGCGAACCTCGGCGTGGTGCCGCAGCAGGACAACCTCGACGCCGAGCTGCGCGTCCGCGACAACCTGATCATGTACGGCCGCTACTTCGGCCTGCCGTACAGCTACCTGCGCCCGAAGGCGGACGAACTGCTCGAGTTCGCCCAGCTCTCGGACAAGGCCGGCACCAAGGTCGACAACCTGTCCGGGGGAATGAAGCGCCGGCTGACGATCGCCCGCGCGCTGGTCAACGAGCCGCGGGTGCTGCTGCTGGACGAACCCACCACCGGGCTCGACCCGCAGGCGCGCCACATCCTGTGGGACCGGCTGTTCCGGCTGAAGGAGCAGGGTGTCACCCTGATCGTGACCACCCACTTCATGGACGAGGCCGAACAGCTCTGCGACCGGCTGATCGTGATGGACCACGGCCGGATCGTGGCCGAAGGTAGCCCGGCCAACCTGATCCGCCAGTACTCGACGCGGGAGGTGCTGGAGTTGCGCTTCGGCTCCGACCGGAACGCCGAACTGGTCGACCACCTGCAGGCCTTCGCCGAGCGCTTGGAGCCGCTGCCCGACCGGGTGCTGCTCTACACCGACGACGGCGAGGCCACGCTGGAGGCCGTCCGCAGGGACGGGCTGGAGCCGATCACCTCGCTGGTGCGCCGCTCGTCGCTGGAGGACGTGTTCCTCCGGCTCACCGGACGGAGCCTCATTGACTGACCTCGTCGACAGCAACCTGCTGGCCTACTCCGGACGCGCGCTCGGGCCCGTCCAGCAGGCCGAACGCGCGCGCCGCTGGGGCTGGTGGTACCAGGCCGAGTGGCGGCTGCTCGGCATGAAGGCGTACTGGACGTCGGTGGTCGGCAGCGCGGTGCTCACTCCGCTGCTCTACGTGCTGGCCATGGGCATCGGGCTGGGCGCGCTGGTGGACGCGTCCACCGGCGGCGTGTCCGGCGTGCCCTACCTGACGTTCGTCGCACCCGGGCTACTGGTGAGCACGGTGGTGATGTCCGCAGCAAACGAGCTGATGTTCCCGGTGATGGACGGGTTCAAGTGGGGCAAGCTCTACTACGCGCGCGGCGCCACTGCGGCCTCATCGACCCAGGTCGCGGCCGGTGAGCTGGTGGCCGTGGCAATCCGGATGCTGGCTGAGGCCACCTTGTTCTGGCTGATCCTGGTCGCACTCGGTGCCACTGGCGGCGGCTGGTCATGGCTGATGGTCCCGGTCGCCGCGCTGGCCGGGATGGCCTTCGGCGCACCACTGCTGGCCTTCTCGGCGACGCTTGAGGACGAGGGCTTCGAGTTCTCGATGATCCAGCGATTCGTGGTGATGCCGATGTTCCTGTTCGCCGGCACCTTCTACCCGCTGGAGAACATGCCGATCTACCTGCAGTGGATCGGCTGGATCTCCCCCATGTGGCATGGCACCCAGCTGTCCCGATGGGCGAGCTTCGGGCTGCCCCTGGCCGGGTGGCAGGTCGCGTTGCACCTCGCGTTCCTGGTGGTGGTGCTCGGGGTCGGGACGGTGCTGGCGATGCGCAACTTCGTCCGGAGGTTGGCGAAATGAGTACTTCGCCACGGCTTGTCGAGACTCTCGAGACCGCGCCTCGTGCCCGCGGCGTCCGCGGCTGGCTGGCCGCCAACTCGTCCGGGAACGTCGGCGCGGTGATCGAACGCGGGTTCAAGGTGATCCGCAGCCAGAACTGGATCATCATCGTGTCCGGCTTCTTCGAGCCGGTGCTCTACCTGCTCAGCATGGGCCTGGGACTGGGCGCGATGATCGGGACGGTGGTCGGTCCGGGCGGGCGTCCGATCTCCTACGCCGCGTTCATCGCGCCGGCGCTGCTGGCCACCTCCGCGATGAACGGGGCGATCTACGACTCCACCTGGAACGTGTTCTTCAAGCTGCGGTTCGCGAAGCTCTACCAGGGCATGCTCGCCACGTCGCTCGGGCCCCTGGATGTGGCCGCGGGGGAGATCTTCATGGCCCTGTTCCGCGGCTTCCTGTACGCGCTCGGGTTCACCGGGGTGATCGCGATGCTGGGCCTGGCGACGTCGTGGTGGGCGCTGGCGATGATCCCGGTGGCGCTGCTGATCGCGCTGGGGTTTGCGGCCTTGGGCATGGCCGTGACGAGCTACTTCACGACTTTCCAGCAGATGGACTGGATCAACATCGCCCTACTGCCGATGTTCATGTTCTCGGCCACGCTGTTCCCGATCGACGTGTTTCCGCAGGTCGTGCAGTGGTTCGTGATGGTGATGCCGCTGTGGCACGGCGTCGAGCTGATGCGGCAACTCTCGGTGGGTCACTTCGAGGGGTCGACGGCTCTGCACTTGAGCTACTTCGTGGTGATGTCAGTGGTCGGCATCGCGTTCACCACGCGGCGGCTGCGCTCGCTGTTCCTGCGCTGATTTCGATGCACGCCGACCAGTTGCTGGTCACTGTCGCGCAGGTCGAGCGGCTGGTCGCCGAGCAGTTCCCGGCGTGGTCTGGCCTGCCGGTGCAGGCGGTCGCGTTCGCTGGCACGGTGAACACGTTGTTCCGGCTCGGGGACGCGCTGGTGGCCCGGTTCCCGCTGGTGCCGGGCGACGCTGCCGTCGTCCGCGCCCAGCTCGTGCGCGAGGCGGACGCAGCCGCCGAGCTGCGGGGAAGGATCACCGCACCCACTCCCGTCCCGGTGGCGCTCGGTGAACCCGGGCACGGCTACCCGCTGCCCTGGTCGGTGCAGACCTGGTTGTCGGGCGTGGACGCGTTCGTCGACGACCCGGGCGACTCTGTGGCTTTTGCGCACGACCTGGCGAACCTCATCAGCGAGTTGCGGGCCATCGACACCGCCGGACGGGCGTTCACGGGCGGCAATCGTGGGGGAAGGCTGACCGACCACGACGCCTGGGTCGAGATCTGCCTGGCGCGTAGCGGTGACCTGTTCGACGTGAGCCGGTTGCGCGGGCTCTGGGCCGAATGGCGGACGCTGTCCAGAACCGCGCCGGACGTGATGAGCCACGGCGACCTGATTCCCGGCAACCTGCTGGTGCGAGGCGGACGGCTGGCCGGGGTGCTCGACGTCGGCTCGTTCGGTCCGGCCGACCCTGCCCTGGATCTGGTGTGCGCCTGGCACCTGCTCGCCGCCGGCCCCCGCTCGGCGTTTCGTGACGAGCTGGCCTGCGACGACGTGGAATGGGAGCGCGGTCGAGCCTGGGCCTTCGAGCAGGCGATCGGCGCGGGCTGGTACTACCGCCAGAGCAACCGAGCGATGAGCCGCATGGCTGAGCGGACCGTCGCCCGCCTGCTCGATGCCGATGCTTAGCCTGCTGGTCAGATGAGGCGCAGGCTCAGGTTCGCTGGCTCGGGCCCGGTGAGATTGAAGGTCGCGGCCGCGTCCGGGCGTCCGGGTCGCTGGACGGTGTAGTCGCCCAGGAAGCCGCGGACGCGGACCCGTCCCGCCTCGTCGGTGCGAACTTGGGTCGGCGGCAGCCACCACTCGTTCTTGATCAGCTCGTGCAGGGCCGTGCACGAGGGCTTCGGGGTGCCGTCGGCGCGCACCAGGCCAATCGGCGCGCCCAGCCAGGCATCCCGATCGGTGATGCCCCAGTAGGTGATCGCGGCCACCGCCGGGTGCGACACCAGGCTGCGGTAGTGGCGGACCAGTTCGTCGGCCTGGCGCGCCTCGCCGTCCGGGGTGCTCGGCCAGGAGTCGACCACGTAGTCGTTCAGGTCGACGATCTCCGGCGGCATCAGCTGCCCTGAGACGAGCGAAGTCTCGGTGAAGTGCAGCGGCAGGCCGTAACGGGCGAACCGGTCGACGATGCCCAGCACTTCATCCTCGCCGCGATACCCCTGGTGCATGTGGGTCTGCAGGCCGATCGCGTCGATCCGGACGCCGGCCTCGAGCAGGCCTTCGATCAGGCACTCGTAAGCCGTCGACAGGTCGAAGTCGTTGATCAGCAAGGTGACGTCCGGATTGGTCGCGCGGGCTTCCTCGAATGCGAGCCGGATGGCGTGGAAGCGTCCGTTTGCCCTTGCCAGCCGGGTGATGCCGTTGTCCTCAGCGGTGAACACCGGCATGATCACGACCTCGTTGATCGCGTCCCAGGTGTCGACCAACCCACGGAAGTCGGCCACCTCACGCCGGATCCGCTCGCGCTGCAGGCGTTCGGTCTCGGCCAAGTCGTGGTCAAGCAGCCACCGTGGCTGCACGGTGTGCCACATCAGCGGGTGCCCCTTCAGCCGGACGCCACGATCGGCGAACCAACGCGCCGCGGCCAGTAGTTCGGCGGTGCGTGGCTTTCCCTCGACGGGTTCGAAGGTCCCCAGTAGAACGGCAGGGTGGCGGTGTTGAAGAGGTCCAGCCACAGCTCGGCGAGTTCGGCGTCGCCGTCCCGTCCGGAGCCATTGGCGAGGTCGACGAAGTCGAACCCGATGTTGCCGAAGCCGAATGCGTGCCCGGTCTGGGCCACCTCCACCTCGGTGTCCGCGAGCGCGGAACCGTCCGCAGCCGTGAGCGTGAGTTCAGCTTCGCCGAGCCGGTGGGGGTAGCGGACGTCGCCGACGCTGACCAACTGCATGACCACTCCTTCGAGGTTTGTTGCTGGCCGCAACATTATCTGTGAATGGCCCGGAAACCAGCAGCCAACCCGCCCGTCAACGCAGCTTCGCTCCCGAAGGGGACCCTTGCTCCCGAAAGTTCGGGAGCAAACGTCCCTTTCGGGAGCGAAGTCGCTGAGGCTGGCTTAGCAAGCTGGGGTCGGAATGGCGGGCCCGGGCTCCAGGATTGGACGGCGGCTACGCCGTGCTCGGTGCCACCCAGAGGTTGATCCCGCCCTCAGTGGCGTAGCGGTCGATCGCGGCCAGCTCATCGGCGGTGAACGCGAGGTTCGCAACGGCCGCCACGCTGTTCTCGAGCTGGCGGACGCTGGAGGCCCCGATCAGCGCTGAGGTGACCCGCTCATCCCGCAGCACCCAGGCGATCGCCAGCTGGGCCAGGGTCTGACCGCGTCCGGCGGCCAGGTCGTTCAGCGCGCGGATGTGGTCCAGGTTCTGCGCAGAGAGCAGGTCGGTGGACAACGACTTGTCCTGCGCTGCCCGCGAGCCCTCCGGAACGCCGTTGAGGTACTTGTCGGTGAGCATGCCCTGGGCCAGCGGGGAGAACGCGATGCAACCCAACCCCGTGTCACCAAGTGCATCCAGCAGGCTCTCGCCCGCGGTCGCGTCCTCGACCCAGCGGTTCAGCATCGAGTACGAGGGCTGGTGGATCACCAGCGGCGTCCCGAGCTCGGTCGCGATCGCGACCGCTTCCCGCGTCCGCTCGGCCGAGTAGGAGGAGATGCCGACGTAGAGCGCCTTGCCCTGGCGGACGGCGGTATCCAGCGCCAGCATCGTCTCGGCCAGCGGCGTCGTGGGGTCGTAGTGGTGGTGGTAGAAGATGTCGACGTAGTCCAGGCCCATCCGCTGCAGCGACTGGTCGAGGGACGCGAGCAGGTACTTGCGGGAGCCCAGGTCACCGTAGGGTCCGGGCCACATGTCCCAGCCGGCCTTGCTGGAGATGATCAACTCGTCGCGGTAGGGCTTGAAGTCCTCGCGCAGGTGCCGGCCGAAGTTGGTCTCCGCCGAGCCATAGGGCGGACCGTAGTTGTTGGCCAGGTCGAAATGGCTGATGCCGAGTTCGAACGCCCGCCGCAGGGTGGCGCGCTGGTTGGCGAACGGGGTGTCGTCGCCGAAGTTGTGCCAAAGGCCCAGCGAGATCGCGGGCAGCTTCAGTCCGGTGCGTCCGACGGGGCGGTAGGGCATTCGGCCGTCGTAACGGTCGGTGTCAGGGGTGTAGAGATCAAGGATCGGCATGCTGGGCACCTCTTTCGTGAGGTTCTCAACTTATCCGCTGCTGAGCGGTTGCCGGGACCTACGGCCACCCACATCAGCACTCGATGACGTTCACAGCCAGGCCGCCGCGGGCGGTCTCCTTGTACTTCACGCTCATGTCGGCTCCGGTCTGGCGCATGGTCTTCAGCACCGAGTCGAGGCTGACGATGTGCCGTCCGTCACCACGCAGGGCTGTGCGAGCGGCCGTGACGGCCTTCACCGCGGCGATGGCGTTGCGCTCGATGCAGGGGATCTGCACCAACCCGCCGACCGGATCGCAGGTGAGCCCGAGGTTGTGCTCCATACCGATCTCGGCAGCGTTCTCCACTTGCCCAGCGGTGCCGCCCAAGGCTGCCGCCATGCCCGCAGCGGCCATCGAACAGGCAGCGCCGATCTCACCTTGGCACCCCACCTCCGCTCCGCTGATGGAGGCGAGTTCCCTGATCACCACGCCGATCGCGCCAGCGGTCAAGAGGAACCGGATCACGCCCTCGTCGTCCGAACCGTGAACGAAGCGTCGGTAGTACATCAGTACTGCCGGTACTACACCAGCGGCACCATTGGTCGGAGCGGTGACCACCCGTCCGCCGGCAGCATTCTCCTCGTTCACGGCCAGGGCGTAGAGCGTGATCCAGTCCATTCCGCGAAGCGGATCGGTGCTGTCCGCCTCCGCCTGCAGGCGCTGCAGCAGCTCGGGCGCGCGCCGGCGCACCTTCAGCCCGCCCGGCAGCACACCCTCGGTGGTCATGCCGTGGTCGATGCACTCCTGCATCACCGCCCAGAGGTGCAACAGGCCGGCGTCGATGTCGGCTTCGGTTCGCCACGTCCGCTCGTTCTCGCGCATCAATCCTGCGATCGAGAACCCGGTCTCCCCGCAATGCGCCAACAGCTCCGCGCCGCTGCCGAACGGGTGCGGCACCACGGTCGCGTCCGGCACGATCCTGTCTGGACCGGTCTCGGACTCGTCCAGCACGAACCCGCCCCCCACCGAGTAGTAGGTGCGTCGGTCCAGCTCGGCTCCGGACGCGTCCCAGGCGGTGAAGGTCATTCCGTTGGCATGCACCGGCAGCGAAAGGTTGCGGTGCAGCACCACGTCCGCGTCCTGGTCGAAATCGATCGTGGGCCCGTTGGCGAGAGCGAGCCGATGCTCCGCACGGATCTGTGCAACCAGCGGACGCACCGCGGGCGGGTCGACCGTATCGGGCTGGTGGCCGGCCAGCCCCAGCACGACGGCTGGGACGCTGCCGTGGCCGTGGCCGGTCGCGCCCAGCGAGCCGAACAACTCGGCCCGCACCTTCTCCACCTCGGCCAGTGCCCCGGACGCGGCCAGCGCTTGCACGAACCGCCCGGCGGCCTTCATTGGGCCGACCGTGTGCGAAGAGGACGGGCCGATGCCCACCCGGAACAGGTCGAAGACGCTGAGCGCCATGCCTTGACCATAGCTCGGTTGGGTCGGGTTCGGATGGTGGCGGGCTCGACCAGCTGGACCGCTCGACCAGCTGGACCGCTCGATCGGGCTCGTCGACTCATGGCTCCAGATCGTCCGATCGGACGAGTCGGACCGACCCTGGGGAGGACGACCGCGGGGTGACCCGCCAGCCAGACTCGCGCTGTGACTACCTCTGCCCCGATGACCCTGCCCACCCACCTGCAGTCCGAACCGATCGCGGTCGCGACCGACCTGGTCAAGACCTACGGCAGCGGGGACGCCGCCGTGCGAGCCCTCGACGGGGTGACGGTCGCATTCGCGAAGGGGTCGTTCACCGCGATCATGGGGCCGTCCGGCTCGGGCAAGTCCACGCTGATGCACTGCCTGGCCGGGCTCGACCGGCCGACCGCAGGCGAGGTGACGCTGGCCGGTCGCGGGCTCGCGAACCTTTCCGACCGTGAACTCACCGCCGTCCGCCGCGATCACGTGGGCTTCGTCTTCCAGGCCTTCAACCTGCTGCCCACCCTCACCGCGGCTCAGAACATCGTGCTGCCCCTGGAGCTTGCCGGCCGCCGTCCGGACGCTTCCGCGCTCGCCGACATCGTCGAGTCGCTGGGCCTTACCGATCGGCTCAGCCACCTGCCGTCCCAGCTCTCAGGTGGGCAGCAGCAGCGGGTCGCCATCGCAAGGGCGCTGATCACCGAGCCATCGGTGGTCTTCGCCGATGAGCCGACCGGAGCGCTCGACTCGCGGTCGGGGCACCACCTGCTGGGCTACCTGCGGGCGGCGTGCCGCAACCTGGGCCAGACGATCGTGATGGTCACGCACGACCCGAACGCCGCCGCCTACGCCGATCGGACGGTCCTGCTCAGCGACGGCCGGATCGTCGACGACCTGAGTAGCCCGGACGCAGACGCGATCCTGGCCGCAATGAAGCTGCTGGGGGCCTGAACCATGCTCAAACAGGCCTTGGCAGAGGTGCGCCTGCACCCGGGACGGTTCGTGTCGACCATCCTCGCGGTCGCGATCAGCGTGGCCTTCCTTGCCGGCTCATCGGTCCTGGTTGCGACCGAGGGTCGCGCGGAAGGAATGTCGACGAATCTGGGGATCTCCGCGGCCGACCTCGTCGTCACCAGCGAGGAGGCACTCGACCTGCGTCCGATCGTGGCCCAGACCCCTGGCCTTACCGCCGCGCACCCGGTGCTGCAGCTCACCGAGCCACTGCGTGGCGAACGGGAATCGGTGCTCGTCGGGCTGTACCTCGTCCCCGCCGAGC
>JAKOQD010000309.1 GCA_029778515.1 Actinomycetes bacterium | reverse complement strand
GCCTCAGCCCTTGACGCGGTCCTTGTAGCGCACCCGCGCCGGCGCCGGCTCGATCATGATCTGGCCGAAGAGCAGCACGACGAACAGCGCCAAGGTGAGCACGTGCACGACCGTGCACCACAAGCAGATCGCGCCGATCTTGAACAGCTCGGCCCACACCAGGTAGAAGACCATCGCCAGGCCGACGCCGACCGCAGCCAGGCGCAGTTGGTCCATACCCTTGCCGGAGCGCCGCAGCGCCGACCCACGAGTCAGCCAGGCCATCCCGGCGAAGAAGAGCAGCCCAAGCGGTGCCACCGGGATGCCGAAGAGCTTGGACCACTGGCTTTCGGTCACCTTGGCGCAGTTGATCGTCTCGCCTTCCGGGCAGGCCAGAGTAGCGCCGCCGCTGAAGGACTCCCAGGTCAGGTAGGCAGAGACGAGCAGCCCGAGCACGCAGATCACCAAGCACGCCCGCACCACCCAGGTGGGCACGATGCGCTCAGGCCGGTATGCCGTGCCGCTGCGGGCTGCGCCGCGATTGCCAGCGCTGGTCTGCGCCATCGTCGCCGCCTACTTGATCGCCGCGGCAGCCGCGGTCACACCGGAAGAGGTGCACACCTCGGCGGGCTTCTGGTCGGTCAGCTTGCAGATCTGCGCGGTGAAGACGTTGGCGCTGCCGACGATGGCCTTCGAGGTGGGCGTTGTCGGGTCGGCGAGGGCCGCGGCGATCTCGGCGTGGGTCTTGCCCGCGATCGCGTCATTGGCATACGAGGCGCCCGCGACCAATGACGTGCCACCGAAGTTCAGCCATGGGATAGCTCCAGCGCTGGTGACATAGGGCTGGCTGTTGTACTTCTGGAACAACGTGAGGTCATCGCCCTCGATGGTGTCGAGTTTGGTGAACTGCCCGTTGGACTTCTTGTTCGTCGCGGTTTCGTAGCCGGTGAACGAGAGGTACTGGCTGGTGAACGTCGCCCCGTGGAAGCTCACCGTGGGGGTGTCGGGGTTGGTCTCGGGTGCCGGCGCGGAGTAGGTCGCGTTGAGGTTGTTCCACGTGCCGAAGCGGGACAGCGCAACGA
Organism: Actinomycetes bacterium; assembly: GCA_029778515.1. The sequence continues at coordinate 871 of JAKOQD010000309.1, read as the reverse complement.
CGACCGGCCAGCGCTGGTCCGCGCAGAACGGGCAGTACTCGGCGCCGACGTAGACGACGCGCGGCTTGCCGTCCTTGGTGATCGCCGGCGCGTCGATGGTCTTGGGCAGGTTGGACGCCGTGCCGACGCCGACCTTGTCGAAGGTCGCGGCGGGGACCGTCGTCAGCTTGGAGAAGGTGGCCTGGTCCAGCGCGGTGCCGCTCTTGCCGTCGGAGTCCTTGCCGCCCTGCATCGCGGCGATGACGAGGGCCACGATGATCAGGACGATGACGGCGACCACGCCGCCGGCGATCATGAGCTTGCTACGCCGCTCCTGTCGAGCTTGCTCGGCCCGCAACGCTGCCAGGCGCGCGTTTTCCGCGCGTGCACTCTTACCCACGTCCAGATCTCCTTCGAACCCCTGCGAATCAGCCCGCCCGGCTCCGGCAGGGAGCGGGCGTTCTGGACATGCTAACGACCTCGGCTGGCAATCCGGCGGGCGCGGGCCACCTCGTACAACGCAACTCCGGTCGCGATTCCCGCGTTGAGCGACTCGACGCTGCTGACCATGGGGATCGAGACGATCCGATCGCAGGTCTCGCGCACCAGACGCGACAGCCCCTTGCCCTCCGAGCCGACGACGATGACCAGTGGCTCGGTGGCCAGGTCGAGCTCGGGCAGGTCGACGTCGCCGTCCATGTCCAGGCCGACGACGAAGAAACCGGCCTTCTGGTAAGCCTCCAGGGCTCGGGTGAGGTTGGACGCCTTGGCGACCGGCACCCGGGCAGCCGCGCCGGCCGAGGTCTTCCAGGCGCTGGCGGTCATCCCCACTGAGCGCCGCTCCGGCACGACGACCCCGTGGCCGCCGAAGGCTGCCACCGAGCGGATGATC
>JAKOQD010000051.1 GCA_029778515.1 Actinomycetes bacterium | reverse complement strand
CCCGGAATGCTCACGGATTGGTTACCTGGCCGCGCCCTAGCGTGCATGTCCGGCAGGCCCATTCGGCCTGTCCTGGTTCGATGATGCAGCCGCCAAGGATGACCTCGCCACGTTCGGCTGCCTCTACCAGATCAGGGCCGGGGTAGCCGTAGACGATCGACATCATCGTGGCGCCGCAACGCGGACAGATCGGGGGGTTCATGCCGCCACCCCATTCGCCGGGCCCCCGTACTCGACCCAACTCGTGAGGTGCCAGCCCTTGCAGGCTGAGCACCAGTACTTGCGGACCACGCGGATGGTGTGTGCCTCTCCGCGGGCATCCAGGTTGTGCGCCAGGTTCTGCAGTGACTGCAGTCGATGGGTGGCTTCGCGTGGATCCCGGAAACGCTTCTTGCCGGTCCGTTCGCAGAAGTCGCTGCGCTTGTGGTGTGTCATCGTTCGCCCCGTTCTCTCGTGCTATAGCGAGAATGCCTCGGGGGTGTGACAATCAGCCGCCCCGCAGACCGCTGGCCCGGCGCACCTGTCGTTCGATGCCGGCGCGCACGGCCTGCTCGGAACCGATCACTCGTATCCGGCTGCGGGCGCGGGTGACGGCGGTGTAGAGCAACTCACGGGTCAACAGCGGCGACTCGGCGGGAGGCAGGACGACCGTCACTGCATCGAATTGACTGCCCTGCCCGCGGTGGATCGTCATCGCCCGCAGGGTGGTCACGTTGGCAACCTGGGTGAGCGGCAGAACCGCGATTCCGCTGCCCCGATGGAAAGCTGCGCGCAGTTCCCCAGCCACCTCGACGACCACGCCCGTGTCCCCGTTGTAGAGGTCTGCGGTGTAGTCGTTGGCGGTCACGAGCAGGGGCCGACCGACGTACCACTGGTCGCCGCGGCGGGTGATCAAGTGCTCGGTCCACTCGGCGATCAACCCGTCCCAATGGGAGACCCCAAACGCTCCCTCGCGGTGCGCGCACAGAATTCGGTGCGTCTCCAGTTCGGTCAGTGCCGTGGCGGCGTCGGCGACCGCAGCGGCAGCCACGATGCGGCGCGCCTGTTCGGTCACGTCGTCGCGCACCGTCGCGTCGGGAGCGTCCAGGAACTCGACTTCGGGGTGGCCCGCGCGCAGGATCTCTACAGCGCGGTCAGGCTCGTCCCGCCGGATCGCCGCGGCCAGGTCTGCAATCGCTCCGGAGAACCGGTAGTTGTGATCGAGCACCACGACGCCCGTGGCCGCGGCGCGCGCACCCGCCGTACCGGCGTCCAGGGCTGCCGCCAAGTCCGGCTGCGCCACGCCCTCGGCCGCCACGAGATCGCCCAGCACGGCACCGGCGTCGATGGACGCGAGCTGGTCCGGATCCCCGACAAGCACGAGCCGCGCATCAGGACGGACCGCTTCCAGCAGCCGGGCCATGAGCGGCAACGAGACCATCGACGTCTCATCGACAACCACGACGTCGTGCGGCAAAGGGTTCGAGCGGTCGTGCCGGAAGCGCCCCCGCGCGTCCGGCCGCCAGCCGAGCAAGCGGTGCAAGGTGGCGGCGGAAGTGCCGGTAGCAGCCTGCAATCGGGCAGCGGCCTTGCCGGTCGGAGCGGCCAGCGCGACGCTGCACCCGGGAGCTATCCGCTGCAATAGCGCCAGCAAGCCCGCCACGGTTGTCGTCTTCCCGGTGCCCGGACCGCCCGCGATGATCGTCAACGGCCGCAGGGCAGTCGTCGCGGCCGCCAGCCGCTGCCGATCGCGCTGGGGAAACAAATCCTCGAGGGCCGAGTGAAGGGCTTCCACGTCCACAGGAATGAGTCGGCCGCGGTCGGCCAGCGCCTGGCGAACCACTTGTTCGTCCTGCCAGTAGCGCTGTAGGTAGAGCAGATTGCCGACCAGGCGCAGCGGCGTGTCAGCGGGGGCGCCGGCGCCCTCTCCCACCAGCGGATGCCGAGCGAGAGCAGCGGCCCAGTCCGCGGGCCAGGGCAGTTCGACGGGTTCCTCTGGAAGCCAGATCGTGGGGTCCGCCGAGATGTCCACACACACCGATCCGGCTCGCAGCGCCCGTACGCACAATGCAGCACCGAGCGCTGCCGCAAGGTTGCCGGAGTCGCCGCCGATCCGCATGAGCCCGGCAGCCACCTGGACATCCGGGATGTCGAGCACACCAGCCTCGTGGAAGGGCTGCAGCCCGCCGATGTCGAGCAAGGACGTCATGACGTGACCCCGTCCAGCAGATCCGACAAGGCCACGACGAGGCCCGCTGGCGGATGCCACTCGAAGACCCCTTGAGTCCCCGGGCCGGCCATCCCGCGCACGAACAGGTACATGACGCCGCCGAGATGCACGTCCGGGTCGTAGCCCGGCTGCCGCCAGCGCAGATACCGGTGCAAGGCAGCGCTATAGAGCAAGGCCTGCAGCGGGTAGTGCGCATCGATCATCGCCGTGGCCAGTGCCGCGGGTTCATAGCCCGCGACGAGTCGTTCGATCCCGGGACGTGCCGCATCGCGCAGCAGGTTGGTCTTGTAGTCGACGACGATGAACTTCGGGCCGGGGATGCGCAGGACCGCGTCGATGCTGCCGGCCAGATAGCCGACCAATGACGACTGCGCCAGACCGGGCGAATCGAGCCGGTCCGCGTACTCCGCCAACGGGTCATCCGCGGGCAGGTGTTCGCGCAGCAAGTCCGCAAGGTCTGCAAGTGCCTGGGGTCCGGCCATCGGGAACTCGAAGTCGAGTTCCGGCAGCCGATCGGCAGGCAAGATCTGTCCCAGCGTGAGACCTGCGGATCCCAACGGAGTGTGCAGAACGGGCAGCAGTGCGGCAGCGAGAGCATCCGCATCGACTCCGGCAACCGGGAAGGCTGCCAGCTGTTCATGGCACCGGCGCGCAAGTTCACTCGGCAAGTCGGCGCTGGTGTCGACCATCTCCAGGACACCGTGGACCAACGTGCCGAAAGCAGCTCCGGCTGGCATGTCGGCGAACGGTGATGGCGGGCCCTCAGGTGGCGCCCCGACATGCTCCACGGCTTCGTCGGGTTCGTCAGTCCGGAAGCCTCCGGGGCGGTACTCGGCCTCGTGGACGGCGGCGGTGAGACCGGAGTAGGACGTGCGGCGCCACGTGCGGTCCAGGTGCCGGTTGTACGGGGCGACACTCAAAGCGGCCGTCGGCGGCACGGGCGGGCGCCACACCGGGAGGACGCGTGGGGCCACCTCCTCGATGCGCACATGATCGGAGGCGATCAGCGGCACGCCGGTGACCGGGTAGGAGGGTTCCGGGTCGAGATGACCGGCCACCCGAGCCGAGAGGATTCGGTGCAACGGCCCGGTGGGCGTGTTCTTCGCGCTGGGCGCCCAATGCACGACCAGTTGACTGCTGGCACGGGTCATCGCCACGTAGAGCAGCCGCAGGGACTCGCCCTCGTCCTCTCGATCGCGAGCGGCGACCAGATCCGCGCGATCGATGGCGTCCCTGCCCCGAACATCCAGCACGCGCCGGCCGTCGGCGTCATGACAGCGCAGGGTCTGGTCCGGCTTGGGCGGGAAGCGATCCCAGCCGAACGGCACGAATACGATCGGAAACTCCAATCCCTTGCTGACATGGATCGTGAGTACCTGAACGGCTTCGGCGTCCGACTCCAGCCGTCGCGTCAGTTCGGTTGTCGGCTCGCGGCCGCCATCCTGGGTGCGCCGGATCTGGGCGGTGAGCCAGTCGTAAAGACCGATCAGCCCCGCGCGTGTGGACCGCTGCTGCGCATGCAGTGCACCAGCGACGTGGCGCAGGTCGGTCAGCGTCCGTTCGCCATCGGGCCGGGAAAGCACACGGGCGGCAAACGCGGTGTCCTGCTCCATCTGCGCGACCATCTCGGCCACGCTCGCGTCGTCCAGAACCTGCGCCCATTGCCGCAGAAGCAGAGCAACCTCGCTATCCAGTTGCTCGCCGTCCAGCGCCAGTTCGTCCGGGGTGCGGCCGAAGAAGTCGGTGAGTGCGGCGTGCCGCAGGTCGGAGCCGCGCGGTCGCTGCATGGCCCGTAACAGCCGCGCCCATTGCTGGGCGGCATCGGTCCCGAACACGCTCGTCGGGCTCGTCACCACGACCGGCACATGTGCCGCCGCCAACGCCTGCTGCACGAATCCGGCTTGGGCGTGGGTGTTGGTTAAGACCGCGATGTCACCCGGCCGCACCGGCCGCGAGCCCAGCCGGGCGGGTCCCGTCAGCAGGTCGACGATGCTGGCGGCGACGTCGGCGGCGACCGCGGTGCGCTGGGCTTTGACGGGCGGGAAGTCGTCCGGTGTCGCCGGAAGAGTCCGCAGCGTCACTCGCGTGTCAGTCACGACACCCTGCAGTCGGGATGTCAGGTGATGGGCAGACACGGAACGCACCACGATGTCCTTGTCACCAAGTTGCATCCCGCCCATCAAGGCATCGACCCCCTGCACGACGGGAGCATCGCTGCGCCAGTTGGTCTCCAGCGTGGCGTGGTGGTCTGCTTGCTGGGCGGCGTCGAGGTAGCTGTAGACGTCGGCACCGCGGAACGCGTAGATGGCCTGCTTGGGATCGCCGATCAGAATCAACGTCCGATGGCCGTGGAACGCCCGCTGCAGAATCGTCCACTGGGCAGGATCGGTGTCCTGGAACTCGTCGACCAGGACGACTTGGTACTTCTCGCGCAATCGCCGGCATGCTAGGTCCCCAGTCGCCGGATCGGTGAGGGCGTCACGCAGTCGCAGCACGAGGTCGTCGTAGGTCAGCAGGCGGCGGACGCGGCGACGGCGCGCCACTTCTGCGCGCACGGCTTCGGCGAAGGCGACTCGTGTGGCCTGAATACTTCCGGGTGTGACGGGTCCGGCGTTGAGCGCGGCCTGCGGATCGCCCACGGCTTCCCGGGCCAGACTCCGGGCCTCGGGGTAGGGGATGCGTTCGTCGACCGCGGCACCTTGGCCGTACTTGCGCACGTAGAAGTCGTCCACGACCTCGTCGATGAGATCGGCGATGCTCTCGACGGAGACCTCACCCGGGTCGGTATCCGCGCTGATCCCCAGTCCGGACAGGGTGTGGAGGCAGAACGCGTGCGTGGTCACGATGGTGCCGGAGTCGAAGTCGGCCACCGCGCGTGCCAGTCGCTGTTCGGCGGCCTCCCGTTCGGCCGGGGGCAGTGCGTTCAAGTGAGTCAGGACGTCGTCGTCCTTCGTGTGCCCGGACCGCAGCGCATCTCGTGCCGTGGTCAGCGATTCCCGAACGCGTTCCCGCAGTTCCCGCGTTGCACTGCGACCGAAGGTGATCATCAGCATCTGGTCGATCGTCGTCAGGCCCTCGGCGATGTACCGGGTTGCCAGCGCCGCGATCGTGTAGGTCTTGCCGGTGCCGGCGCTGGCTTCCAGCAGCGTGGTGCCCGCCGGCAGCGGGGCCAGGATGTCGAACGCGACGGGATTCTTCACAGGTCCTCCCGCGCAGCGAGCAGCGGTGTCCAGACCCTGCGAGCGAGCATGCCGAACCGGGTCGCCTCGTCGAACCAGTTCTCTGCTGATCGTGGCGCCTCCGCCGTGAGCGACGAGAAGTCGGCCTCCTCGCCCCAGACCCAGACGATCTCTGCCAGTTCCCGCTCGTTCGCGTTGCGCTGCCACACCCCGAACTGCGCTGCCCGCATCGCCTGCTCGACTGCGCTACCCTCGGCGCGGCGCTTCGCGTAACAACTCGCTGTCGCCGGGGGTAATGGCAGCGGCGAACGCAGACCAGATCGGTACAGATCAGTCAGTTGTGCCAGAATCTCGCCGGCATTGGCAGGGGCGGTCAGCCGGAAGCCGCCATCCTTCGTCACCAGGCAGGCGGTCCAGGTGCGGTCGGGCCTGGCCGCGGCCAGCGCGAGCAGTTCAGCCCAGATCCGCAGTTCCTCTTTGGGTTTGGTCTTGGAGAACGATGCCCGCACGATCCCGTCCTCGTACACATCGGGCACCACGCCCACGACCCGGACGCCGTTGGGCAGATCGATCGAGACGCCCACGTGCCGGGGCTGGCCGTTGCGCAGTGCCTGCGACTTCT
>JAKOQD010000308.1 GCA_029778515.1 Actinomycetes bacterium | reverse complement strand
GGTTCGTGGACGCACTGGAACTCGAGCGGGTGACGCTGGTGGTGCAGGACTGGGGAGGGCTGCTCGGCTTGACGCTGCCGGTGACTCATCCGGATCTGGTCCAGCGGTTGCTCATCATGAACACTGGGCTAGGCGTCGGCACCAAGCCCACCGACGGTTTCATCGCGTGGCGCGACTACGTGGCGCACAACCCGGAGTTCAACGTCGGCGAGCTGATGCGGCGCTCGGAGCCCGGGCTCACCGAGGCCGAGATTGCGGCCTACCAGGCGCCCTTCCCGGATCCGCGCTACATGGCTGGGGCGCGCCGCTTCCCGGCGTTGGTGCCGACGAGCGAGGACGCGCCTGGCGTGGAGGTCTCCCGGGCGGCAGCCGCCTGGTGGGCGACCGAGTTCGACGGCCAGGCTTTCATGGCGATCGGCACGAACGACCCGGTGCTGGGCGTGCCCGTCATGGAGCGGATGCGGCAACTCATCAGGGGCTGCTCGGAGCCCATGCTGACCGACGCCGGCCACTTCGTGCAGGAGCAAGGTGAGCCGATCGCGCGGGCGGCGTTGGCGGCCTGGGGAATTCAGATGGGCGGCTAAGCGACGAACATCTCCCGCGTTTCCCGTCCCGGTTGCCACAGCCGGACGCGCAACCGCGGCGGGTGCTCGTTGGTGGTGTCGGTGAACACCACCGACTGCAGATCGATACGGAAGCGCCGGCCACCCGGTGGGTAGTGCTCAGGCGTCGGTGCCTCCACCGCGACGCCCGTGAACTTCGCCTCGCCGACCCACTCGTCGTCGGCATCCGGATCCCGGCCCTGACTGTGGATGGCCACCCGCGGGTCACGCAGCAGGTCCGCGGTCTTGCGCGCGTGCTCGCCACTGCCGATGTAGATGCAGCCGTCGTCGAACTCGACCTCCGTGCCGCTGATGCGTGGTCCGCCGTCGGCTCGCACTGTGGCCATCGTGCAGTGCTTCCCGAGGGCGAACGCCGCGCGGACTTCCGCGGCCAGGGCGGGATCTGCTGTCGCGAAATCACTCCACGTCGGCATAGCCCACCTCTGCCTCCAACTCCTCGATCGATTCCATGAAGAAGTCCAGGATCCGTTCCGGGTCGGCGGTGATGCCGGTGTCGGAGTGCACGGAGAAGTTGAGTTCGCCGTTGAGGGTGTAGATCCCGAACGACAGGTTCATGTCACCGCTCAACCCGCCCATACCCCAGGAGCCGAGCACCTTCCCGCCGGCCATCCAGATCTCATGACGGGGCCCGGGGACGTTGGTCGTCACTCCGATCGAATGGTCCTGGGTCACGTTCTGGATGAGCTTCTCGACGTCGGCGGTGGTCAGCGACAAGGCGGAGATGAGCCCGAACGAGACGATCGGCATCTGCGAGTGCTTGATGTCGTCGATGCGCCGCTTGATCTCCTGCACCTGTTCGATCGGGTCCTCGATCCCGACCGGCAGCAACACCGGAACGATCCCGAAGCGGTTGCCCAACGTCCGCGGCAGGTCCGCATCAGGCCGGCGCAGGCTCACCGGCATCGACGTGAACAGGTCGTCGACGGTGAGCGCGTCCTTCTCCTTCAGGTACTTGCGCAGGGTGTTCGTCAGTACCGCCAGCAGCACGTCGTTGATGGTGGCGTCGAGAGCGTCGCCAATGTCCTTGATGGGCTGCAAGGGAATCGGTTCGATCCAGTCGACCTTCTTCTCGCCGGACACCTTGCCGTGCAGGATCGTCTTGCCCGGCCGCGGAGCCAGCACCAGCTCGACGGCGTTCTTGGTGGCTTCGAATCCGGTGCCGACCGCGTCGGCGCTGAACTCGATGAAGCGCTTGGGATACAGCGTCACCGCCAGCGTCTCCTGCACGATCTCCACCGGGTTGCGCACGATGTCGACCACCGGAGCGACCAGGTCGCGCTTACGTCGCCGCGGCTTGTCGACTGTCTTCGGCCGGTGGACGGTCTCCGTCTGGTCGCACAACGACAGCGTCAGGCGAACCAAGGCCCAACCGTCGGCGATGCTGTGCTGGATGCGGCTGTGGATCGCCGTGGTATTTCCCCGATAGCCCTGAATCACGAACATCTTCCACAGCGGCCGCTCGCGGTCCAGCAACTTGCCGCGTTGCTCGGAGACCAGCGCCCGCAACTCTTCCTTGTCGCCATCGAGTTGGATGACCTCGATGTGGTTGGCGATGTCGAACTCGGGGTCATCCTCCCAGTGCGGCAGGTAGAGCGGGTTGCGGGACGGCCGCACGCGCTGGTGGAACGTCGGGTACTTGTCGACGATTCGCTCTTGCACGATCTCGGTGAACAGATCCGGGTCGATCTCCCGGTCCAGCCACATCAGCGACGAAACGGTCTGGTTGTTCTTCTCCCACTCGCTATAGAGCCAGGCTGCGTCGGCGGGGGAGAGTCTGCGTTCGGCCACGGCGCGAGTCTAGGCGTCAGCCGGCCTGTGCCGCTTCCTGCAGTTGCGCGAGGCCCTTCTCCAGGTCGCGGCCGATCGCCTTCTCCAGGTTCATGAACACCCCGAAGATGCGGGTCATCAGCGTGCGCGGAGTGCGCATCGACCAGACCACGGTCGTGCCGGCGCCGCTCGGCGTCAGGTCGAAGCGCACCTTGCTCTGCGACTTGAAAGGGCGCGTGAACGCGAGGTCGATGTCCACCGAGCGATCGCTCGCGTCGGTGATCTGCATGGTTCCCGCGCCGGCCTTGCGGTTGCCCGACCACTCGTATCGTGCGCCGGGGCCGGTCTCTGGCCCTGTGTAGGTGCGCTGTAATTCCGGGTCCAGACCTTCCCACGGCGACCACTGCTGCCATGCCCGGAGGTCGGTCAGCAGCGGCAGGATGCGGGAGGGTTCGGCATCGATGACGGCCGAACGCTCGATGACGTCGTAGTCGCTCATGGGTGCAGTCTGGTGGTTGCTGTCGCGGATAGGAACACCAAATGAGGACCTTGGCGTTGATCGTTGCCCATCCCGACGATGATGCCTACGGCGTCGCCGGCACGGTGGCGTTGCACGCGGCCGACCCCGGGGTGCGTTTCGTCCTGATCCACGCCACCGATGGTGCCGCAGGAGACATCGCCCCCGGATTCCCCGCAACCCGGGAGACGCTGGGAGCAATCAGGCGGCTGGAGGATGAGAACGCCTGGCGGGCTCTCGGCCGGGTGCCGGACCGGCACGAATGGCTAGGGTACGAGGACGGCGCTGTTGAGCAGGCTCCGGAGTTGTGCGACCGGCTGGTCGAGATCCTCGGTGAGGAGCGGCCGGACGTGGTCGCGACGTTCGGCCCGGACGGCATCACCGGCCATCCGGATCACATCGCGGTAGGCGCGGCAACCGATGCCGCGTTTCATCGACTCCGCGGTGATGGCCCGGGCTTTCACCGGCTGCTGCACGGCGCCATGCCGCAGTCAGTCTTCGATCGCTGGAACGCGTCCCGGATGCGGCGCGGCGAGCCGGCCTGGGATCCTTCGGCGATCTACCACCTACGCGCCGTGCCGGACGAGAGCATCGGCATGAGCGTGGACGTCTCGAGCGTCGCCGACCGGGTGGTCGCCGGTCTGCGCGAGCACCGCAGCCAGCAGCACGTGATGGGCGCGGGCCCCGGCCTCGACTGGGAGCGGGCTGTCGGGATGGAGCACTACGTCGTCGCCTGGCCCCCGGGGCTGCAAGGACTGACCGACGTCTTCGAGGGGCTGCCGTAGTCTCGAACCGTGGAATTCAGCGGCACTCAAGGCTATTTGACGAACCCCGCGCTGGAAGCAGCCGTGCGCTGTGCGCTGGTGCTCGAGAAGCCGCTGGTTGTGCGCGGTGAACCCGGCACCGGCAAGACGCTGCTGGCCGAAGCCGTGGCCGAAGCGCTGAAAATGGACCTCATCACCTGGAACGTCAAGAGCACGACGCGCGCCCAGGAAGGCCTGTACCACTACGACACCGTGCAGCGCTTGTACGACTCCCGGTTCGGTGACCACGACGTGCGCGACATCCGTGAGTACATCAAGCTCGGGCCCGTCGGACAGGCCTTCAAATCCCCCGAGCGTGTCGTGCTGCTGATCGACGAGATCGACAAGGCCGACATTGAGTTCCCCAACGACCTGCTCAACGAACTCGACCGGATGTACTTCGACATCCCCGAGACGGGCGAGCGGGTTGCCGCAGTGCAGCGACCCGTTGTCATCATCACGAGTAACGCGGAGAAGGAACTGCCGGATGCGTTCCTACGGCGCTGCATCTTCCACTTCATCGACTTCCCGGATCGCGAGTTGATGCAGCGGATCGTGGACGTGCACCACCCCGGTCTGGATCAAGGACTCATGGACTCGTCGCTGTCCGCGTTCTTTGCCATCCGTGGCATGGACCGGGTGCGCAAGCCACCGAGCACCAGCGAGCTCGTGGACTGGATCGCGATGCTGCAGACCGCCGGCGTCACCAGCGTTCAGTTGGAGGCCACGACACCCTTCCTCGGCACGCTGCTCAAGAAGGAGCAGGACATGCTCGCGTATTTGAACCAGGTCAGCCGGCGCAGGGTCTGATGTTCGCGCTCGGGTTGCTCTACCGGCTGCGGGACCAGGACGTCCCGGTCGGTCCGACCGAGGCGCTTGCACTCGCCGCGGCGCTCAAGGCCGGCGTCCACGAGCACACCGTGCAGGGTTTCTACTACACGGCCCGGGCCACTTTGATCCACCACGAGGGGCACCTCGACGCGTTCGATCGCGCGTTCCTCGCCGAGTACGGGGACCTTGACTGGGACACCGAACTCACCGAGCAACTGCGGGAGTGGCTGGACGAACAGTCGGCGCGGCTGTCCGAGAGTTCCGATGCTGAACCGGATTTCGCCGAGCTGCTGGAGATGTTTGAGCAGCGCAAGCGGGAGCAGACCGAGCGTCACGACGGCGGCCCGTACTGGATCGGGACGCAGGGCAAGTCGCCGTTGGGGCAGGGCGGCACTGCGGACGCCGGAGTGAGTACCGGATCTTCGGGCGGCGGCCGGGCGGCGATCCGCATCGCCGACATGCGCTCGTACCGGCCCTACCGCTCCGACGTCACGCTGGACATTAGGCAGCTGGAGATCGCGCTGCGGCGGCTGCGGGC
>JAKOQD010000307.1 GCA_029778515.1 Actinomycetes bacterium | reverse complement strand
CTGGTCGAGGTGAACCCCCTGGTGAAGACCGGGTCTGGGCAGATCGTCGCGCTCGATGGCAAGGTCTCCCTCGACGCGAACTCAGCTTTCCGGCATCCCGAGTGGGCCGACTACGCCGACGAGTCCTCCGACGACCCGCTGGAGGTGAAGGCGCGGGCAAAGGGCCTCAATTACGTGAAGCTGGACGGGTCGGTCGGCGTGATCGGCAACGGCGCCGGGCTGGTGATGAGCACCCTCGACGTGGTCGCCGCGGCTGGTGCCGACCTGCCCGGCACGCCGCGTCCGGCCAACTTCCTGGACATCGGCGGCGGCGCGTCCGCGCAGGTGATGGCCAACGGTCTTGACATCATCCTTTCCGACCCGCAGGTGAAGGTGGTGTTCGTCAACGTGTTCGGTGGCATCACGGCCTGCTCCGAAGTGGCCAAGGGCATCATCGACGCGCTCGCCATCCTCGGCGACCGGGCCACTCGTCCGATCGTCGTGCGCCTGGACGGGAACGCGGTCGAGATCGGCCGGCACATGCTGGCCGAAGCGGCGCACCCGCTGGTCGAACTGGTGTCCACCATGGACGAAGCGGCCCGGCGGGCCGCCGAACTCGCCGCAGCCGAATAAGGAGAGCTGAGCATGTCGATCTGGTTGGACCAGCGCTCCAAGGTCATCGTGCAGGGCATGACCGGCGCGGAGGGTCGTAAGCACACCCAGCGGATGTTCGGTGCGGGCACCCGCATCGTCGGCGGCGTCACGCCGGGCAAGGGTGGGCAGTCGGTGGTCTTCGAGGAGGACCCGGTACCAGTCTTCGACACGGTGGCGGACGCGAAGGCCGCCACCGGCGCGAACACGTCCGTGGTCTTCGTGCCGGCAAAGTTCGCCCGGGCGGCGGTGATCGATGCGGTGGACGCGAACCTCGACCTCACCGTGGTGATCACCGAAGGCATCCCGGTGAAGGACACCGCCGAGTTCGTCGCCTACGCCCGGCAGCAGGGACACACCCGGCTGATCGGCCCGAACTGTCCCGGCCTGATCAGCCCAGGGAAGTCGAACGTGGGCATCATTCCGCCGAACATCGCCGGCGCAGGCCCGATCGGCCTGGTGTCGAAGTCGGGCACGCTGACCTACCAGATGATGTTCGAGCTTCGGGACATCGGCTTCTCGACCGCGGTCGGCATCGGCGGTGATCCGGTGAACGGCAGCACCCACATCGACGTCCTGGCCGCCTTCGAGGACGACCCCGACACCAAGGCGATCGTGCTGATCGGCGAGATCGGCGGCGACGCGGAGGAGCGGGCCGCCGCCTACATCGCCGAGCACGTCACCAAGCCCGTGGTCGGCTATGTCGCCGGCTTCACCGCCCCGGTTGGGAAGACCATGGGCCACGCTGGTGCGATCGTCACCGGCTCCGCAGGCACGGCGCGGGCCAAGAAGGCCGCGCTGGAGGCATCCGGCGTCCGGGTGGGCCGGACGCCCAGCGAGACCGCGGCCCTGCTACGCGAGATCGTCGCCGGCCTGGGTTGAGTTCGCTCGGAACGAGTTGCGGGTTCGTCCGAGCGGCCACGGGTCGGTCAGGGGCCCAGCACAGTCAGCGGCACGACCATGACGCCGTCGGGCCGCCGGTGCGCCACTCCGCTCGGGGTGACGACGACACACGCCGATGGGGGCCGGGAGACTTTGGCGGTTACTCGAAGCAGATTCGCAGCTGCCGCGTCCACCTGTGCCGGGCCGAGCTTGACCTCGACCGCCAGCCAGCGACCGTCGGACGCCTCGACTACCGCGTCGATCTCATCGCGTGCTTTTGCATCGCGATAGTGGAAGACGCCGCGCGAGTCTGCCGCTTGGGCATAGACCCGCAGGTCGTGGACCACCTGAGACTCGAAGATGAAGCCGAGGGTAGGGGGCTCGCTCAGTAGGCGATCGGTTCCCGCGCTGAGCAGTGCTGCGGCCAGCGAAGGGTCGGCCAGATGCCTGGACGGAGTTTGCAGTAACGCCGTCCGTGATCGAAGGGACGGCGACCAGGCGGGCTGGTCCTCGACGAGATAAAGCCTCTGGGCGAGGTCGTGGAGCTCGGGAACCGCGGCAGCGCCTATGTTCGTGAACTTCTCGTTCATGCGCCGGGTGATCGCAGCGTAGCTTGCTGGTTGAGCAGTCAGCCCCGCCAGCGCGCGTAGGAAGGCGACTAACCGGCGAGGATCGCGGCGCGGGCCGGCGACTGTGACGAAGTCGTGTTCGGCGATGTCGGTCACGTAGGAGGTTGCCCTGGCGATAGCTGCGGGCTCATCGGCGTCCAGCCACCCAGGCCATCCTCCACGCACCAGCCGCTGAACCACTCCACGGAAGTCCGTCGCTGACTCTGCCATTCTCAGGTCACCTTCAAACAGCCCGGCGAGCGACACCGCACTCGTCGATTCGCCCGTCTCCGCGAGTGACATCGTCCGTACGGTCACTTGGCGGAATCGTCCGGCACCGGAGTGCAGCAGTCGGTCATCGTCGGGCCAGGCCGACCCGGTCATGATGAACTGACCGCTGGCTCGGCGATCGTCGACCGCGTGGCGCACTTCGTTCCACAGTTCGGGGACTACCTGCCACTCGTCAAGCAGCCGGGGCGTCGCGCCGTCCAGGGCGGAGCCGGGCTGCGTCCTCGCCAGGGCGGCCCGAGGATCGGCGGAGTCAAGGCGCAACTCGGAAGCCGCCAGGCGGAGAGCCGATTCGGTCTTTCCCACCGCGCGCGGACCGCGAAATACGACTGCGCCAGCACTGGCGACGGCACGCTCGGCCTGGGCGTCGATGATCCGGGGAACATACCAAGTCACAGACGCCAGCATAGGCAAGGATAGGGGATAACTCCACCAGCTCTTGATGGATTACTCCACCTCTGCCTAGTGGATTACTCCACTGATCTGCGGCCGATCAGCTGCTCTACTGACCCGCTGGCCGGCACGGACGGCCAGTTCGCGCGCCAGGCGTCGTCGTCGCTGAAGTCGAAGCTGCTGGACGGGCTGGCCAGCAAGTAGACCACACGGGTGGTCCCACGGTCATGACTGCTCTCGGAAGGGCCCATGCCCGTGCCCGTGCTTACCGCGCCCGCGGACCCTCCTTGGCCGAGAGGTCGACCGTCCGCATCTGGAGTTCGAGGGGGGCCCAGCTGAGCCATCGCAGCCGTGCCCCGCTCACGAACTGTCGCGTATACGTAGGAGCAATAGTGAAGGTCGTACACTTTCTGGTTGACGGCGGCATGCCTGCGTCTTCGATACTGGACATAGGAGTGCGACGGTGCACTCGAACCCACCCAGAGGGAAGTGT
>JAKOQD010000306.1 GCA_029778515.1 Actinomycetes bacterium | reverse complement strand
GGGTTCGGGAGCCACGGATTTGCGCGATGGCCTGCAGGCCGGCGTGTCGAAGATCCCGACCTATACCGAGGCCGAGCGGGCTGCTCTGGCGGCCGCCGCGGCGACCCCCGTGACCGCCGACACCACCCGGATAAATGCGGTGAAGAACAACGGCAGTGGCCTGGCGCCCTACTTCATGGCCATCGCGCTGTGGGTCGGCGCACTGGCGCTCTACCTGCTGCTGCGGCCGCTGTCCTCTCGTGCGCTGGCCTCGTCCGCGCCCTCACCGCTGGTCGCGCTGGCCGGCTATCTGCCGGCGGCCCTGCTGGCGGCTGTGCAGGGCGTCGCGCTCGCGCTGGTGATGCAGTACGTCGTCGGGGTGCAGGCGGCCTCGTTGCCGCGCCTGGTCGGGGTTGCGGTGCTCGCTGCGCTGACCTTCACGGCGATGAACCAGGCGCTGGTGGCGATGTTCGGCACGGCCGGACGGTTCATCGCGGTGGTGCTCGCGGGGTTGCAGATGACCTCGGCAGGCGGCACCTACAGCGTGCAGACCGCGCCGGTGCTGTTCCAGTGGCTCCACGACGTGCTACCCCTCACCTATGCCGTCGATGCCATGCGCAAGGCCATCGCGGGGTCGTCGGTGGGGGTCTCGCACGACATCACGGTGTTGGTGCTCACCCTCATCGGTGCACTGCTGCTGTCGATGTATGCCGCCCGCCGCCAGCGCACCTGGACGATCACCCGCCTGCACCCGGTGGTCGCCGCCTGAGGTGCCCGCACGCCGACTTGTCGACCCTTGAAGTCAGTTGTCGCCCTGGGTAGGGCGCGACAAGTGCCATCTGGGCGCCTCAAGTCACGCGGAGTCACCCCCAACTGACGCGTTTGGCTGCTTCCAGCGATGGGAAGCAACCAAACGCGTCAGTTGGCTCTGCGCCGATCGCGCGGCCCGGTAATGATCAGCCGGCCCGGCGCTGATCAGGCGGGATCCACCTCGAGCAGGTCGCCGACGGTGCAGCCGAGCACATCGCAGATCGCCGTGAGGGTGCTGAACCGGATCGCCTTGGCGCGATTGTTCTTGAGCACCGAGAGGTTGACGACGGTCACCCCGACCGCGTCGGCGAGGGCGGCCAGCGTCATCCCGCGTTGCTCGAGGAGGAGGTCGAGACGGCATACCACCCGATGTGGTTCGTCGACCGGCATCTAGACCAACCCGTCCACGTCGTCGCGCAGCGCCGCGCCCGCGACGAAAGCCTGCGCGATGAGGGCGACGACCATCCCGGCGACGATCGGCAACCACGGGATCGAGATGCTGGCCGTAGGCGGCAGGCCACCCAGCTCGGCGCCCGTCACCAGAGCTCCGCGAGCGAAGAGGTCCACGACGTAAGCCACCGGCACGGCGCCGATCAGCAAGGCGGCCAGCCAGCGCAATCGGCCGACGTTGGCCCGATCGAACGCGTTGCCCTCGGCGATGCTGCGCATGAGGCGGGCGACGATGAGGCTGCCTGCGATCAGCACGGCGGCCCACAGCAGGCCGGCGACCAGGCCGAAGATCCGCTGACCCGCGGTCGGGCTGGCCACCCGGATGTCGTAGGTCGCGGCCGAGTAGGGGACGCCCGCGGCGTCGAGCGCCGGCACGGTGACCTTGCTGATGAACGGCGTCCAGAGCGGATCACCCTTCAGCCAGCTGAGGATAGGCCCGACCACCCATCCGACGATGGCGGACCCGTTGACCAGGAAGAGCAGCGCGGTCAATCCGATGCGATCGCTCTTCGTGAAGGCCAAGCGGTCCTTGCTGCCGGTGCGTTGCTCACCCATGAGACTCCCCTGCTTCCATATCGACTTTCGATACCATGAGGAACGATATGCATATCGTTTATCGATGTCAAGAGTCAGAGTGACGAGCCTGGGAGGCGAGCGGCACGGTATACAAGACAGCGGCGATGCTCTCGGTCGGAACCGGAGAACATCGCCGCTGGTCACTGGCGGTGGCGCAGGGATTCGAACCCTGGGTGGACTTCCGCCCACACACGCTTTCGAGGCGTGCTCCTTAGGCCGCTCGGACACGCCACCGCGGACGAGGGTACCCGCTCCCCGGCCCG
>JAKOQD010000305.1 GCA_029778515.1 Actinomycetes bacterium | reverse complement strand
TGATCGCCGCGGCGTGCGCCGGTCTCGCGGGCTGTTTCGGCGGCACCTCCGGCGGTGACGCGGTACCCACGTCCGCCGTGTCCAGTCCGGCACCGGCCGCCACCGCCGGTTTCACCGAACATCAGGTTGCCGGCGTAAGAATCGGGCTCCCCGCAAACTGGACTGAAACCGAAACGAGCGACGGACTCGGCCTTCAGCTAGCCGATAGCGGTGGCAATGGCACCGTCATGGTGATCGTGAACGAAGTGGTCCGCAACAGTCCCGGTGAGATCCACTACACCGCTTCCTCATACCTGGAGAAGGCGCTCCCCTGGGTGCTGCACTTCAAGGATTTCAGGGACATCGAGATCACTGCGGACCTGACCGGCCAGGCCCGATCGCTGACGCTCCCGGGAGCGGAGAATGCGGCCTGGCTGGAGGTAACCGGCAAGCGCGGAAACCGGCCCGTGGCCTGCTCAGTGGTAGCGGCCCAAGTTGGCCCGAACATGGCGGTGATCGTCGGCCTGCAGTTGCCCGCCCAGCTGTGGCAACAGGTCATGGACACGCTGCGGGTCGATCCGAACGCCCTCGAACCCACCTAGAGGTCAGCCGATCCCGTCCAGGCGGTGGGACCAGAGCTGGGGCACGTCCTTGGCGAACGCGGTCAGGATCTCCGCGGACGCCTCCAGCGCCGACAGCTCGCCGCTCTCGACTTCGGCCTCCAGGCCGGCGCGGATCGCCGAAACCCCCGGCGAGGTGCGTAACGCGTCCTCCAACTCGCCCTTCACCAGGGCCCACAGCCATTCCCGCTGCTGCTTGGCCCGGCGAGCCTCCAACTGGCCGGAGCGTTCCAGCCGCGCCCGATGGTCGACGATCGCCTGCCAAACCTCGTCCAGGCCGTTGCCGGTCAGCGAACTCGAGGTCAGCACCGGCGGGCGCACCGCCTTCGGGTCGGAGTTGATCAGCTTCATGGCGATCGACAGCTCGCGTGCGGTGACCCGCGATTCACTCTCGTTGTCGCCGTCGGCCTTGTTGACCGTGATCACGTCGGCCATCTCGAGGATGCCGCGCTTGATGCCCTGCAGTTGGTCGCCCGCGCGAGCCAGCGCGATCAGCAGGAAGGTGTCGACCATCCCGGAGACCGCCACCTCTGACTGCCCAACCCCGACCGTCTCGATCAGCACCACGTCGTAGCCGGCGGCTTCCAGCACCAGCATCGATTCGCGGGTGGTTCGGGCCACGCCACCGAGATGGCTGCCGGCCGGCGAGGGCCGGATGAAGGCGTGCTCGCTCTGCGCCAACTCGCCCATGCGGGTGCGGTCGCCGAGGATCGAGCCCCCGGTCTTGGCGGACGTCGGGTCGACGGCTAGCACGGCGATCCGGTGACCGGCGTCGATCAGCCGCCGGCCGAGGGCGTCGATGAACGTCGACTTGCCGGCGCCCGGTACGCCGGTGATGCCGACCCGTACCGCCTTGCCCGAGTACGGACGCAGGATGCGCAGCAGGTCGGCCGCCACCGCGTGGTGGGCCGGCTTGCTGGACTCGACCAGGGTGATCGCCCGAGCGATCCCGCCGCGCGAACCCGCCAGCACCTGCTCAGCCAGGTGCTGCGGATCCAGTCGCGGACGCCGTACCGCGGACGGCTTGGGTGCCGGCGGGGTCGCGTCCCCGTACTGGCGTCCGGGGACGGGGCTGGATTCCGCCCAGAGCGGGGGGCGATCCTGGGTCATCACTTGCCTTTCAACTCGCAAAGACGAAGGAGATCCCGGCCTGCGCCGGGATGACAGTTTCCACGTCATCCCGGGCCTGATCCGGGATCTCCTCTTGGCCCTTCGTCAGGCGTCCAGGCGCTCCCGGAGCTTGGTCAGCAGCTCAATCGCCGAATCCGGGATGATCGTGCCGGGCGGGTAGATCGCGTCCGCACCCTTGGCGTAGAGCTCGTCGAAGTCCTGCGGCGGGATCACACCACCGACCACGATCATCATGTCGTCGCGGCCCAGCTTGTCCAGTTCCTCGCGCAGCGCCGGCACCAGGGTCAGGTGACCCGCGGCCAGCGAGGAGACGCCGACCACGTGCACGTCCGACTCCACAGCCTGCCGTGCGGTCTCCTCCGGGGTCTGGAACAGCGGGCCGACATCGACGGTGAAGCCGAGGTCTGCGAACGCGGTCGAGATCACCTTCTGGCCGCGGTCGTGACCGTCCTGGCCCATCTTGGCCACCAGAATGCGCGGACGCCGGCCCTCGGCCTTCTCGAAGTCGTCCACCAGGCCGCGGGCCTTGGTGACGGCTTCGGTCGAGCCCGATTCGGAGTTGTACACGCCAGAGATCGTACGGATGTTCGCGGTGTAGCGTCCGAACACCTTCTCCAGCGCGTCGGAGATCTCGCCCACCGAGGCCTTGGCGCGCGCCGCGTCGATGGCCAGCTTGAGCAGGTTCCGCTCCGGGTCGGTCGAATCCGGATTCTCGGCGGCCCAGGTGAGCTTCTCGAGCGCAGCCTGCGTCGCAGCCGAATCACGCTCGGCGCGCAGCCGGGTCAGCTTGTCGATCTGCTGCTGGCGGACGCTGTTGTTGTCGACCTTCAGCACCTCCGGCAGCACATCGTTCTCCACGATGTACTTGTTCACGCCGATCAGCGGCTGCCGGCCGGAGTCGATCCGGGCCTGGGTGCGGGCCGCGGCCTCCTCGATGCGCATCTTCGGGATGCCGGCCTCGATGGCCTTGGCCATGCCGCCGGCCGCCTCGACCTCCTGGATCAGATCCCACGCCTTGCTGGCCAGCTCGTAGGTCAGCCGCTCGACGTAGGCCGAACCGGCCCACGGGTCGACCGTCCGGCAGGTGCCCGACTCCTGCTGGATGAACAGCTGGGTGTTGCGGGCGATCCGGGCGGAGAAGTCGGTCGGCAACGCGATCGCTTCGTCCAGGGCGTTGGTGTGCAGCGACTGGGTGTGCCCCTGGGTCGCGGCCATCGCCTCCAGGCAGGTGCGGCCGACGTTGTTGAACACGTCCTGCGCGGTCAGCGACCAACCCGAGGTCTGCGAATGCGTCCGCAGGCTCATCGACTTGGGGTTCTTCGGCTCGAACTGGCGCACCAGCCGGGCCCAGAGCAGCCGGGCCGCGCGGAACTTCGCGACCTCCATGAAGAAGTTCATGCCCAC
>JAKOQD010000304.1 GCA_029778515.1 Actinomycetes bacterium | reverse complement strand
AGCCGGGCCACCGAGTGCTTCTCGGAGTACTCGCTCATGTCGATGCGGATCATCGCCCGCTCGTCATCGAACAGAAACTCCGCGAGCGCCTTGGCCAACTCGGTCTTGCCGACACCGGTCGGGCCGAGGAACAGGAACGAACCAGTAGGCCGATCGGGATCGGCGATGCCAGCGCGGGACCGGCGTACGGCATCCGATACGGCACGCACGGCCTCGTCCTGACCGATCACCCGCTTGCCGAGCTCGTCCTCCATGCGCAGCAGCTTCTCGGTCTCGCCCTCCATGAGCCGGCCCGCCGGGATGCCCGTCCAGGCCCCCACCACTTCGGCGATGTCCTCAGCGGTGACCTCCTCGGAAACCATCCCACCTTCGGTCCCGCCGGCAGACTCCAGCTCGCGCTCCAACTCGGGCAGTTCGCCGTACTGGATCCGGGCTGCCTGCTCCAAGTCCCCGTCCCGAATGGCCCGGTCGGCGATGTTGCGCAACTCGTCCACCCGGATCTTCAGATCACCGATCCGGTCCAGGTTGGCCTTCTCCAGGTCCCAGCGGGAACGCAGCGCGCGCAATTCCTCCTCGCGGTCGGCGAGGTCGCTGCGCAACTTGGCCAGACGATCGACCGAGGCCGGGTCCGTCTCCTTGGCCAGCGCCAACTCCTCCATCTTCAGCCGGTCGACCTGCCGCTGCAGTTTGTCGATCTCCTCCGGGCTGGAATCGATCTCCATGCGCAAACGGGAGGCCGCCTCGTCGACGAGGTCGATGGCCTTGTCCGGCAGGAAGCGGGCCGTGATGTAGCGGTCGGACAGCGTCGCGGCGGCCACCAGCGCGGCGTCGGCGATGGCGACCTTGTGGTGCGCCTCGTACTTCTCCGACAGCCCACGCAGGATCGCGATTGTCTCCTCCACGCTCGGCTCACCCACCAGCACTTGCTGGAAGCGGCGCTCAAGGGCCGGGTCCTTCTCGATGTGTTCTCGGTACTCGTCCAGCGTCGTGGCACCGACCATGCGCAACTCGCCGCGGGCCAGCATCGGTTTGAGCATGTTGCCCGCGTCCATGGCGCCGTCACCCGAGGCACCTGCGCCGACGACCGTGTGCAGTTCGTCGATGAACGTGATGATCTGGCCGTCGGAGTTCTGAATCTCCTCGAGCACGGCCTTCAGCCGCTCCTCGAACTCGCCGCGGTACTTCGCGCCCGCGACCATGCCGGGCAGGTCGAGCGCGATGAGGGTCTTGTTCTTCAGGCTTTCCGGTACGTCGCCGGCGACGATGCGCTGCGCCAGTCCCTCGACGACAGCGGTTTTGCCGACACCGGGCTCACCGATCAGCACTGGATTGTTCTTGGTGCGACGGCTGAGCACCTGGACCACGCGCCGGATCTCGTTGTCCCGGCCGATCACCGGGTCGATCTTGCCCTCGCGGGCGCGCTCGGTGAGGTCCACGCCGTACTTCTCCAGGGCCTGGAAACTCGCCTCCGGATCCTGGGTGGTCACCCGGCGATCGCCGGCGACCTGGTCTAGCGCATCGAGCAGTTTGGGAGGCTCCACGGGCAGCAACTCGGGCTGCTTCTCCGCGATGCCGATCAGCAGGTGCTCGGTCGACACGTAGGCATCCCCGCGTTGCGTGGCAAGGTCCTCGGCCGTCTTCAGGACGGCCAGCATCGAGCGCGACATGGAAGGCTGGGTCAGGGTGGAGCCCGACGCGGCAGGCAACGCCGAAAGCGCTCGCCGGACATCCGCGTCGAGAGCCTGGCGGTTGACGCCGACGGTGTTCAGAAGCGCCGACGCAATGCCCTCACCCTGGGCAAGCAATGCATGCAGAAGGTGCGCAGGGCTCACTTCAGAGTGGCCGTCGGCGGCGGCTTGCCGGATCGCGGCGCCGAGAGCCTCCTGCGCTTTGGTGGTGAATTCCATGGTTCCATTGTGCGGTCGCCGGCCTGCTGATGTCAATAACTATGAGTCGGTTCGTATCAAGGTAATGCATCTGCCGATGCTCGCCAGTTCCAGAGGGTGTTGCGCCAGCCGTGCACTTTCTGGGTTCTGGTCACGATGCGGTCATGCAGAGGCGGGAGAATGACCAGAACCTCCGGGCCGCAGCCGATACGTCGGCGCTTCGAACAGTCCGCGGCGCACCACCCTCTGTAGGTGGCGAAGATCAAGTAAACCGGCGAGGAGCATGGTTCGGGAGCACGAAGCGCTTCGTCTAGCGGCGGCCGCGATAGACGACCAGCGCCGTCGACCGCTCCTGGTGCTCGTACCGGCTCAACCGCTTGCGCAACTCCTCGACCTGCTCCTCGAGTTCCATGACCCGCCGGATGCCTTCGAGGTTCAGTCCAGCGTCGGACAGGGTTTGCACCTTCTCCAAGCGCCGGATGTCGCGCAGGCTGTACAGCCGGTACCGCCCCGAGCGCTGCGGAGTGACCAGACCGAGCCGGTCGTACTGCCGCAGCGTCTGCGGGTGCAGCCCGGACAACTGGGCGGCGATGGAGATCACGTATGCCGGGAAGTCCTCATCCATTGCTCATCGCCTTTCGGTACCGCTCGACGGCCTCGCGGGCCTCGGCGTTCAGGTCGGATGGAACGGTGACGACGACGGTGGCCAGCAGGTCGCCCTTAGTGCCGTCCTTGCGAGGGGCACCTTCGCCGCGGATGCGGAAGGTACGCCCGTTACTGGTGCCCTCCGGTAGCTTCAGAGTCTTGGTTCCGCCCAGCGGCAGCGGCACTTTCACCTGGCCGCCCAGGGCCATGGCGTCGAACGGCGCCGGGACCGTCACGGCGATGTTGTCGTCCTTGCGCGTGAACGTGGGGTCGGGTGCGACGTGGACCGTGATGATCAGGTCGCCGTTGTGGCCCCCGCTCTCACCGGGTGCACCCTTGCCGCGCAGCCGGACCTTCTGGCCGTCCTTGACGCCGGCCGGGACACGCGCGTTGACCATCGTGCTGGATGCCGCCCGGCCAGAGCCATGGCAGCGCGGGCACGGGTCGTCGACGATCAGACCCCGGCCGCGACAGTGCGGACACGGCTCGGCGAATGCGAAGCCGCCAGCATTGCGCGACGACATCCCAGTGCCTTCACAATCGGGGCAGACCCGCGGCACGGTGCCGGCTTTGGCGCCGGTACCTGCGCAGTCCGGACACGCATCCTCGCTGGTCAGCCGCATCTGCGTGGTCAGCCCGCGCAGCGACTCTGGAAACGAGATGTTGACGTCGGCTTCAATGTCCTGGCCGCGGCGGGCCTGCTGACGCGCGCCCCGGCGGTTAAACAGCCCCGACAGGGTCTCGCCGAAGTCTCCGGCACTGCCTCCAGCGCGGCGGAAGATGTCGCCGAAGTCGAAGTCCGGGCCAGGCCCGGCAGCGCCCGGCATCCGGAATCCGCCGCTGGCGGCCATCTGCCGGGCCTCGTCGTACTCCTGGCGTTTGGTCGGGTCAGACAGCACGTCGTTGGCCTCGGACACGTCCTTAAAGCGATCGGCGGCTTTCGGATCGGGGTTGGTGTCCGGATGCAACTCGCGCGCGAGCTTGCGATACGCCTTCTTGATCGCCGCGGCATCGGCATCCTTCGGGACGCCGAGCGTCTTGTAATAGTCCTTCTCGAGGTAGTCCTTCATACTCATCGGCGTCCCTCCTT
>JAKOQD010000303.1 GCA_029778515.1 Actinomycetes bacterium | reverse complement strand
TGTACACGGCCGCGAACTGCAATTGACCAGTGAAGTAGCTCGGACCGTTGTAGACAGTAGTGGACTTGCCGTTCTGCCAATTGGACAGGTTGCCGCAGCCAACCTTCCAGTAGCCGGGGTATTTCTCTGCCGTGGTGACGGTCGGTGCTGAGTCGACGAGATTCCCGTCGACGTAGAGACGCTGGCCGACGGTGCTGCCTGCGGTCGGCGTCAGCGTGGCGACCACATGGTGCCACTGGTTGTCAGCGTAGGTGGTACCGGTCGTCGAGACGGTCTTGACTTCGCCTGGGTCTGGGTAGACGCCGAAGACCACGCGTCCGTGGGCATCGATGTAGGCCGAGGCCCCCAGACCCCGCACCGTCGCGCCCGTGTAGCCATTCCGGCAGAGCGATGGTTTGCTTCGCGCGCGACCCTACCCAGCAGGGTATTTTCGGATCTTTGTCGAAGGTTGAGAGTTTGGCGCCGAAAAGGGCCGCCGGAGATCACCGATATGATCGCCCCCATGCCCAAGGTGCTCACTGAACTTCCCGTCGGCGAACGCGTCGGCCTCGCCTTCTCCGGCGGCCTCGACACTTCGGTTGCGGTCGCCTGGATGCGCGAGAAGGGTGCGGTCCCCTGCACCTACACCGGCAACCTCGGCCAGTACGACGAGCCCGACATCGATTCCGTCCCCGGCCGTGCGGTCGAGTATGGCGCCGAGATCTCCCGGATGGTCGACTGCACTGCCGCAATGGTCGAGGAGGGCCTGGTCGCGCTGGTCTGCGGCGCCTTCCACATCCGCACTGGCGGAAAGACCTACTTCAACACCACCCCGATCGGACGCGCCGTCACCGGCACCATGCTGGTCCGCGCCATGCGCGAGGACGATGTCTGGATCTGGGGCGACGGCTCCACCTACAAGGGCAACGACATCGAGCGGTTCTACCGCTACGGCCTCATGGCGAACCCGCGGCTGCGGATCTACAAGCCGTGGCTGGACGCCGATTTCGTCCACGAACTGGGCGGCCGCGCGGAAATGAGCCAGTGGCTCACCGAACGGGGCCTGCCGTACCGCGACTCCAAGGAGAAGGCGTACTCCACCGACGCCAACATCTGGGGCGCCACGCACGAAGCCAAGGAACTCGAGAACCTCAATGTCGGCATCGAGATCGTCGAGCCGATCATGGGCGTCCGGTTCTGGGATCCGAGCGTGGAGATCGCCACCGAAGACGTCACGATCACCTTCGAGCAGGGCCGTCCGACCCAAATCAACGGACGCACCTTCGCCACCGCCGTCGACCTCGTCCGCGAAGCCAACACGATCGGCGGCCGGCACGGACTCGGCATGAGCGACCAGAGCGAGAACCGGATCATCGAGGCCAAGAGCCGCGGCATCTACGAGGCGCCGGGTATGGCGCTGCTGCACATCTGCTACGAGCGCCTGGTCACCGCCATCCACAACGAGGACACCTTCGCCAGCTACCAACTTGAGGGCCGCAAGCTCGGCCGGCTGATGTACGAGGGTCGCTGGCTCGACCCGCAGTCGCTGATGATCCGCGAATCGCTGCAGCGCTGGGTCGGTTCCGCAGTGACCGGTTCGGTGACCCTGCGGCTGCGTCGCGGCGACGACTACTCGATCCTGGACACCGCCGGGCCGTCGCTCTCATACCACCCGGAGCGACTCTCAATGGAGCGCGTCGGCGACGCGGCCTTCGGCCCGCTGGACCGCATCGGTCAGCTCACAATGCGCAACCTCGACATCGCCGACTCCCGTGCCCGGCTGGAGCAGTACGCCCAGCTCGGTCTGGTCGGCGGTGAGGTCTCTGCCCTGGTTGGTCAGCTCGAAGCTGGGACGGCGCCCGCGATCGCAGCCGGTGAAGGCACCGATTCCGAGATTGAAGCCGCCCAGACCCGTTCGGGTATGGAGGCCGGCACCGACTGAGTCGTCCGTTCCCGGGCCACAGCTTCAACTTCGCTCCCGAAAGGAACTCCTGCTCCCGATAATTCGGGAGCGCGGGTCCCTATCGGGAGCGAAGTCGCGTTTGCGGGTGGTGAGGTTCGGGTGGCTAGCTGAGCACGTTGGGCACGGCACCGCCGTAGCGGCGGTCGCGCTGCACGTACATCTCCACCGCGCGCCACAAGTCGCGGCGGTCGAAGTCGGGCCAGAGCCGGTCCAGGAAGACCAATTCGGCGTACGCGGACTGCCACAGCAGGAAGTTGGACGTGCGCTGTTCCCCAGACGAGCGCACGAACAGGTCCACGTCCGGGATCTCCGGCTCGTCCAGGAAGCGCCGGAAGCGGTCCTCGGTGAGCCGGGACGGATCGAGCTCGCCGCGCTGGGCGGCCGCGGCGATAGCGCGAGCAGCGTCCACGATCTCGGCGCGACCGCCGTAGTTCACGCAGAACTGCAGCGTGATCCGGTCGTTGCCAGCGCTCATCCGCTCGGCTTCCTGCAGTTCGTTGATCACGCTGCGCCACAGCTTGGGCGTGCGTCCGGCCCAGCGGACGCGGACGCCCATCTCCACGAACTGGTCGCGCCGCCGATGGATCACGTCCCGGTTGAAGCCCATCAGCCAGCGCACCTCGTCGGGGGAGCGACGCCAGTTCTCGGTGGAGAACGCATAGGCCGACAGGTACTTGATGCCCAGCTCGATGGCGCCCTCGATCACGTCGAAGAGCGCCGCCTCGCCGCGGGTGTGGCCTTCGGTGCGCGGGAGATTGCGGGCCTTCGCCCAGCGTCCGTTCCCGTCCATCACGATCGCCACGTGCTGGGGCAGCAGCTTCGGGTCGAGTTGCGGCGGGCGAGCGCCGGACGGATGCGGGCTGGGTTCGACGAACTGGCGAGGCACGGACACACCCTAGTCAAGCCACGCTCCTCGAGGCGTTCGCGAGCAGCGAACTCGAGTTGAGCCGACGTGGCTCAACTTGCTTGAAATGCATCCGGATTTGGCGCAAACTGGACTTAGCACTCGGGCATGGCGAGTGCTAACAACAGACGAAGGAGTGAGTGCAATGGCACGTAGTTACGACCCGTTCCGCGACCTCGATCGCTGGTTCTCCGAAGCGCCCCGGACGCCGGCCAGCACCGCTATGCCGATGGACCTCTACCGCGACGGCGACGTCTTCGTGGCCCGGATCGACCTTCCTGGGGTTGACCCGTCGTCCATCGACATCGACGTCGACGATCGCACCCTCACCGTCCGCGCCGAGCGGCGTGCGGAGACCGGTGCGGACGCGAAGTGGCTGGTCCGGGAGCGCCCGGCCGGAACCTTCGCCCGGCAGCTGACCCTCGGCTACGGCGTGGCGCTCGACCGGATTTCGGCCGAATACAGCGACGGTGTCCTGAACCTGAAGATCCCGGTCGCAGAGGAGGCAAAGCCGCGCAAGATCAGCGTCACCCACAGCGGCGGGCCTACCCAGATCGAAGGCTCAGTCGAGAGCTGAGCTCTCAGGCGAACGGCGCCGACACCTTGTTCAGGCGGTTCAGTTGGCCGCGGGTGAGCTTGAGTTCGCCCGCGGCCAGAACCGCCGGCAACTGCTCGACCGTACTGACCGAAGCGATGGGCGCGGTCACTCCCGGCTGCTGTCGTAGCCAGGCCAGGGCCACGGTGGCCGGTTCGACGTCCAGATCGTTCGCGATGTCCACCACCGCGTCCACCACGGCGAAGCCCTCCGCGTTGGCCCAGTGCTTCACCCGCGCTGCCCGGGCGCCGTGCATCGGCTCGTCGGCCCGGTACTTGCCGGTGAGGAAGCCGGCGGCGAGCCCGTAGTAGGGCACGATCGCCAAGCCGTTGGCAGCCGCCAACTCGGCCAGCCCGCCTGCCTCCACTTCGCTGCGATGGACCAAGTGGTACTGCGGCTGGAGGACCACCGGCGCAGCCAGGCCTTCGGCCTTGGCGACTTCCAACACCTCAGTGGTGCGCTCGGCCGAGAAGTTGGACAAGCCGTAGTGGCGGATCGCGCCATCGGCGATCATCGCGTCGAACGCACCCACCCATTCGGCCACCGGCACATGCGCATCGTCGGAGTGGGCGTAGTAGAGGTCGATTGTCTCCACGCCAAGGCGCCGGCGGGAGCCGTCGAGGCAGACCCTCAGGTTGGCCGGACGCAGTCCGCGGCGGCTCGGGTGCTTGCCCACCTTGGTGGCGATCACCATCCGGTCGCGTAGCCGCCGCTTGCGCAGCCAGCCGCCGATCAGGCTTTCGGACTCACCGCCGGAATGGCCCGGCACCCAGGCCGAATACGCGTCCGCAGTGTCGATGAAGTTCTGGCCCGCGTCCGCGTAGGCGTCCAGGATCTGCTCGGACGCCGCACTGTCCGCGGTCCAGCCGAACACGTTGCCACCTAGGCAGACCGGCGAGACCCGAAGATCGGCGATGCGCTTCATCAGCAAAGACTATGGGGTTCGGTGCGGGCCGGCTGGCAAACGTGCAGCGACTCACTCAGCCATTTCGAAGTCCACGCTCACATGGACGCTGAGCTGGGTGGAACTGCTGTAGTCCAGGCCGAGATCCAGATCAGCGGAGCTCTTCATCGAGCGTGCGGCCATCGGCGCTCCGTAGGCCAGCGCCTCGCGGGGCGCGACCATGCTCCAGGAGTCGCTGGCGTTCGTGATGCCGGTGATTCGCAGGCCCGCCGCCGCCGCGACCGCGTCCGCCTTGCGCCTGGCCTTGACCATGGCCCCTGCGGTGAGCGGGATGCTCGCCTCGAACGTGTCGAAGACCCACTCGAGGCTCTCCAGGGTCAGGTTCGGCGAATCGGTCAGGATGCCGAGCGCGCTGGGTAGTTGGTCGGGTTCGAGCGAAACTGTCAGGGAGATCTCGGCCCGCTGGTTGCGTCCCAGCAGGTTGGTGGACGAGCTCAGCTGGACGCCGGCCACCTCTACCTTGTCCTCGCCGATGCCCGCCTTGGCCAGTGCTGCCACCAGCTCGCGCACCTCGGCCGCGCGCTTCACCGCGGCATTGCCGAGGACGGCTGCCGCACCTTTCACCACCAGGTGCAGCTTGGCCGAACTTGCGGCGACCGTAGCGGTGTCATCGACTGTGATCCGCAGGATTCCCATGCCGGCAGCGTAGGGCGGCCAGCGCGGCTCCGGTAGCGGTTCAGCTGTGTTCGACTGCAGTCTTCTCGATCGACAACCCGCGGACGAACCGGCTGACGTAGGCGTCGAACCCGGCCACGTCGGTGGCGTCGGGCTCGATGGTCTCCAGCGCCGCATTGGCGAAGGCACGGCTGTTCAAGTATTCGTCGAGCCGCTGGCCCTCGACGCGATCACGTGCGAACGCGGCCAGCAGGGCGATACCCCAGGCGCCACCCTCGCCGGCGATGTCGCCGACCGAAACCGGGGCATTGATCGCTGCGGCGAGGTAACGCTGGGCGACGCCCCTGGTCTTGAACAGGCCGCCGTGGGCGAACATCGAGTCGAGCTGCACCTGCTCCGCCTTCAGCAGCACCTCCATGCCCACCCGCAGGCTGGAAAGGGCCGTGAAGAGGTGGGTTCGCATGAAGTTGGCCAGGTTGAACTGGCTGTCGGGGGTGCGGGTGAACAGCGGTCGACCCTCAACGAGACCGGTGATGTGTTCGCCGGAGAGGTAGTTGTAGGCCAGCAGCCCACCGCAGTCGGCCGCGCCCTCAAGCGAAGCGGCGAACAGGGTCTCGAAGACCGCGTTCTGGTCGGCGTCCGAACCCAAGCGCTTGGCGAACTCACCGAACAGGCCGGCCCAGGCGTTCAGCTCGCTGGCGCCGTTGTTGCAGTGCACCATCGCCACCAGGTCGCCGGCCGGGGTGGTGACCAGGTCGAGCTCGTCGTGCACCTGGCTGAGCTCGTGCTCGAGCACGATCATCGCGAAGATCGAGGTGCCCGCGCTCACGTTGCCGGTGCGGCGGGCCACCGAGTTGGTGGCCACCATGCCGGTGCCGGCATCGCCCTCGGGCGGGCAAAGCGGGATGCCGGCGGCCAGCTTTCCGGTCGGATCGAGCAACTGCGCGCCGGCTTCGGTCAGGCGTCCGGCCACCTCGCCGGCCGGGAGCACCTTCGGCAGGATGTCGCCGAGGCGCCAGTCGAAGCCGGAATCGGCGACCAGGTCGTCGAACTGGGTGAGCATCGCGGCGTTGTAGTCACCCGTGTTGATGTCGATCGGGAACATGCCGCTGGCATCGCCGACACCCAGCACCTGCTCGCCGGTCAGCTGGGCGTGCACGTAGCCGGCCAGCGTGGTGACGTGCGCGACGCGCCCGACATGCTCCTCGCCGTTCAGGATCGCCTGGTAGAGGTGCGCGATGCTCCAGCGCTGCGGGATGTTATGACCGAAGAGCGCGCTCAACTTCCCCGACGCTGCGCCGGTGATCGTGTTCCGCCAGGTGCGGAACGGCACCAACAGCTCGCCGGACGCATCGAAGGCGAGGTAGCCGTGCATCATCGCCGACACGCCGAGCGCGCCGATCGTGGTCAAGTCCACGCCGTAGCGGGCCTTCACATCAGCGCTCAGCGAGGCGTAGGCGGCCTGCAGGCCGGTGCGAACGTCGGCCAGGGAGTAGGTCCACACCCGGTCGACGAACTGGTTCTCCCAGTCGTAGGCGCCGGTGGCGAGCGGGGCGTTGTCGGCACCGACCAGCACCGCCTTGATGCGCGTGGAACCGAACTCGATGCCCAGGGCGGTCCGGCCTCCTGCGATCACCTCGACTACGGATTGGCTCACCTGATCCTCCTTGACTGAGTGCTGGAACCATCATGGCAGGCGTGTGTGTGCGCTAACAACGGCGCGCCGGAGCTCTCCTGACCCGAGCCGATCAGGTGGGCAGGGACAATGGCCTGGTGCCCACCTATCGTGACGAGGCGGTCGTCCTGCGCACCCACAAGCTGGGTGAGGCCGACCGGATCATCACGCTGCTCTCCCGGCAGCACGGCAAGGTGCGCGCGGTGGCCAGGGGCGTGCGGCGAACCTCGTCCAAGTTTGGTGCGCGGTTGGAGCCGTTCAGCCACGTCGACCTGCAGTTCGCCACCGGACGCACGCTGGACGTGATCACCCAGGCGGTGACCCTGCACGCCTACTCCGAGCCGCTCGCCCACGACTACGAGCGCTACACCACCGGCCAGGTGCTGGTGGAGACCGCGGACCGACTCGTCACTGAGGTGGGGGAGCCGGCCGTCCAGCAGTACCAGTTGCTGGTCGGGGCCCTGCACGCGCTCACGGGCGGCGGAGCGGACGCACCGCGGCCCGCGGCCATGGTCATGGACGCCTACCTGCTGCGCGCGACGGCCCTGGCCGGCTACGCCCCATCGCTGTCCGACTGCGCCCGCTGTGGTGCGTCCGGGCCGCATGAGGCGTTCTCTCCGCAGCTGGGCGGCATGGTCTGCCGGCGCTGCCGTCCGCCCGGTTCGGCGCACCCCGATCCGGCCACCGTCGCCTATCTGGTGGCGCTGCTGACCGGTGACTGGGCGGCGACCGAGCAGGTTTCCGCGACCATCGTCCGGCAGGGAAACGGGCTGGTGGCAGCCTTCGTCGGCTGGCATCTGGAGCGCGGGCTGCGGTCGCTCAGCCACGTCGACCGGTCCGAGCCGACTCGCTGAGCCCGGTCTTGATTCGATACCAAACCGTTATCGCCACTTGCATCACCCGAGCTGTGATACCGGTAACATTCCGATTGTTGGCGCGCTGAAGCGAGATTGGAAGACGACACATGGATGTGACTCGGACCGCGATCGGGGGCGAACTCCGCGACGTCGTTGAGCAGCTCAAGATCGAAGTGGCCGCGCTGCATGCCGAGCTTCCCCGCAACGGACTGGTCGTCTGGACCGCCGGCAATGTGTCGGCCAGGGTTCCGGGAGCCGAGCTGTTGGTGATCAAGCCGTCGGGGGTCTCCTACGACGAACTCACCCCGGAAGCGATGGTGGTCTGCGACTTCGAGGCGAACCTGGTCGAGGGCAGTCGCAGTCCTTCGTCCGACACCGCTGCGCACGCCTATGTGTACAAGCACATGGCGGACGTCGGCGGTGTGGTGCACACCCATTCCGACTACGCGACCGCTTGGGCGGCGCGTCGCGAGCCGATTCCCTGCGTACTCACGATGATCGCCGACGAGTTCGGCGGCGAGATCCCGGTCGGCCCCTTCGCCCTGATCGGCGATGACTCGATCGGGCGCGGCATCGTCGAAACCCTGCGGGAAAGCCGCTCCCGAGCGGTGCTGATGGCCAATCACGGCCCGTTTACCATCGGGCGCGACGCCCGGGACGCGGTGAAGGCCGCGGTGATGGTCGAGGACGTTGC
>JAKOQD010000302.1 GCA_029778515.1 Actinomycetes bacterium | reverse complement strand
TCCTTGTTCTGGCGCAGTTGCGCCTCGGCGCGCTTGGCCATGCCGCCACCGATCGCGGAACAGGTCGCTGATGATGGAGAACAATGCCAGCAGGTACGAGATGAACACGATGATCATCAGCGCGTACCAGATGGTGTTTCCGAGGGTTGGCCAGAATTCGGGAATTCTTTCCTTTCAGACTCCGATTGCCGAACGCATCCGGCAATCGCGGGTTCATGAGCCCAACCTGAACCTATGCTGAGGTCATGCGCGCGACGTGTGCGCAGATTGAATCGGAGAACGAATTGAGCACTGCCGAGACCCCTGCGCGCGCGGCCTGGTTCCGCCGGCTGTTGCCCGTCGAGCCGCCGATCGGCTCGGGATCGGTGGCTGCACCGGGAGCGTTCGGAAGCGAGCCGGCGCTGGCTCGGCTGGCGCAACTCGAAGGACTGGACCCGGGTATTCCGGAGGCCACCAGAACGCGTTTGTACGAGCCCGACGGCGGGGCGGAGATTTCCATCGTGCTGTGGCACGGGTTCACCAATGCGCCCTCGCAGTTCGGCGAAGTTGCGCAGAATTTACGGACGCTGGGATACCGCGTCCTGGTGCCGAGAATGCCGTACCACGGCGAGGCCGATCTGTTGAACCGGGAGTTGGCAAAGCTCACCGTCGCGGACTTGGTAGAGCAGGTGGATACGTGCGTGGACATCGCTTCCGGGCTGGGTTCGAAGGTCTGGGTGCTCGGGCTCTCGGCGGGCGGCACGATGGCTGCGTGGGCCGCGGCCACCCGTCCGGAGGTGAGCCGAGCCGCGCTGGTGGCGCCGCTGATCGCACCGGTCGGCTTCCCGCTGCCGGTGGTCCGCGCGCTGGTGAAGTGGCCGGCGATCGTCCCGAAGTTCTACATGTGGTGGGATCCGCGGGTGAAGGAGAAGCTCACCGAAGGCCAGAGCCCGTACGCCTACCCGGGCTTCCCGGTGCCTGGACTGTTTCCGTTCCTGCACTTGTCGGAGGCACTTTTCGACCATTCGGTCGCGGCCGGGCACGAGCTGGAGCGGGTTGCCCTGGTGACCAATCCGGGCGACTTCGCGATCCGGAAGGATGTCGCCCAAAGGTTCGTCGAGGAGGTGTTCGCCCCGCGGGCCCGCGCCACGGTTGAAGCCCACGTCGACGGCGATCTGAAGTGGATGCACGACTTCGTCGACCCTTGGGGCGGTAACGGATCGACCGAGCAGGTGGTGGCGATCATCCTGGCTGCGTTCGGTGTGGGCGAGCCGACCGCCGGCGGCGTCCTGGTGCCCCCGCTGGTCACCGAGCAGCCCTAAGGAAGCGCTGATCAACGCTCCCTGGGCTCCTCCCCCACGATCCCGTCAGGCTCAGTCGGCGTTTCTAGGCGCACTCGGCGCAAATGCCGTAGAACTCCAGCTCGTGGTCGAGCTTGGTGAAGCTGTGCTGGGCAGCGATGCCGCCGACCAGCTTCTCGATGGACGGCAACGCGACTTCGACCGTCCGTCCGCACGAACGACAGATCAGGTGGTGATGGTGCCCGGGCGAACAGGTGCGGTAGGCCGTCTGTCCGTCCGGGGTGCGGATCGCGTCCAGTTCGCCGGACGCAGCCATCGACTGCAGCGTTCGGTAAACCGTGGCCAGTCCGACACCCGAACCCTGGTGGCGAAGCTGGTCGTGAATCTCCTGCGCGGTCGCGAACGTGGCCAGTGCTTCGGCGGCCTGCCGAATCTCGGCGCGCTGTCGGGTCTGGCGCGGGGTGGCCGGCTCAGTGCTCGTCATAGTGGTCACCGTGGGCGGCGTGCCGATGGCCGTCGTGGATGTAGTCGACGTGTCCGGCGTGCTGGACGGGCTGGTGTCCGCACTGCTCGTTGTGCACGTGCGGGTGCGGTTCGGTTAGGTCGTGGCTGACCGGCGCCAGGTCGTCGGTCACCTCGATGATCGGGCGGTTCCGCCGCTGCAGTGCTCGCGCGAGCGGCCAGCTCAGCACGAACAGGACGATCGCGATCACCACGATCAGCGAGCCTGGGGCGGTGTTCAGGTAGAACGAGCCGACCGTCCCGGTGACCGCAGCGATCGCGCCAAGACCCATGGACGCGAACAGTCCGCGTCGGAAGCCGATCATCACCTGGTTCGCCGTGGCCACCGGCACCACCATCAGCGCGCTGACCAGCAACAGCCCCACCGTCCGCATCGAGACGGTGACCGTGACCGCGGCCAGGCTCACCACCAGGATGTTCAGCAGTCGCACGGGCAGGCCGATCGAGCGCGCAAACGCCTCGTCCGCAGAGACCGTGAACAGTTGCGGCATCAGGCCGACCGCGACCACCAGCACCACCAGGCCCAGCCCGGCTATCGCCCAGAGGTCCCCCGTCGCCACCGTGAGCAACGAACCGAACAGGTAGGCGGAAAGGGTGCCCGCGCCCTGCCCGGCCAGGCCGGCCAGCAGCAGCCCGCCGGAGAGGCCGCCGTAGAACAGGATCGCCAGGCCGACGTCACCACTGGCGCGTCCGGACTCCCGCATCAGTTCGATGCCGATCGAGCCGAGCACGCAGATCACGATCGCCAGCGGCAGCGGCGCGGTGCCGGTGAGGATCGCCAGGCCGACGCCGGCCACGGCGAGGTGGCCGAGCCCGTCCCCGAGCAGGCTCAGCCGGCGCTGCACTAGGTAGGTGCCGATGGCCGGGGCAGTGACGCCGGTGATCAGGGCGGCCAGCAGCGCGCGCTGCATGAAGGCGAGGGCGAGCCAGTCCATCACGCCTCCAATCCGGTGCGATGCAGGTGCGGACGCGGCAGCTCATCCACCTCGTGGCCGCCGTGGGCCGCGCGATGGTCGTGGTCGTCGTGGTCATGGTCGCTGTGGTCATGGTCGTGCTCGTGGTGGCGGTAGCCGGGCGGCATGACCCGTCCGTCGACGAGGACGATAGACCGGTCGATCAGCGCACGGAACGCGCCCAGTTCGTGCAGCACCATCACGGTGGTGCGGCCGGCGGCCTTCAGATTTCCGGCAACCTTGGCCAGCAGTTGTTGGGTGGCATGGTCGACGCCGGCGAGCGGTTCGTCCCAGAGCATCAGGTCGGCCCCGGTGGCGATCGCCCGCGCGATCAGGACGCGCTGCTGCTGCCCGCCGGAGAGCCTGACGAAGGGGTTCTTGGCGCGGTCTATGAGGCCCACCTCCTCCAGACCCGCGTTGATCGCCGTCCGGTCGGCATGGGTTTCGGGGACGAACGGACGCCGGCGCCCCAGGCGTCCGCTGGCGACCACTTCGCGCACGGTGGCCTGCTGCACGTTGATGCTGCTGCGCTGCGGCACGTAGCCGATGCTTCGCCAGTCCTGGAAGGTGTTCAGCGGGGTGCCGAACAGCTCGATGCTGCCGCGGTGCGGCACCAGTCCGAGCAGCGCCCGCAACAGCGTGGTCTTGCCCGAACCGTTGTTGCCCATGATCGCCACGAGCTCTCCCGGCTGGACGGTTAGGCTGGCGCCGCGGATGATCGGGACGCCGTGCAGCACCACGTCCACGGAGTCGGCGGCGATCACCGGCGGACGATCAGATGTCACGAGCATTGGTTGGCCGTTCGCAGGGCGGCGAGGTTCGCGCGCATGACCTCAAGGTAGTCGTTGCCGCGGGAGTCGGCGCTGATGCCCTCGAGCGGGTCGAGCACGTCGACGGCCAGGCCGAGGTCGCCGGCGATCGACCGGGACACGACCGGGGAGACGAGGGTCTCGAAGAAGATGGTGGTCACGCCTTCGGTGCGGGCGATCTGCTGCACTTCGGCGATCCGGGCCGCGCTCGGTTCCACGTCCGGCTCGAGGCCGCGGATGCCCACCTGGGTGAGTCCGTAGCGGTGGGCGAGGTAGCCGAAGGCGGCATGGGAGGTGATGAACGTGTTCCGTTCGCACTTGGTCAGGCCGGTCTTGAAGTCCTCATCGAGGGCGATCAGATCCTTGGTCAGGGCTTCGGTGTTCGCTGTGAATTCTGCCTTGGCTTCGGGTTTCGCCTCGCTGAGTGCGTCGCGGACGTGTTCGGCGACCACGACCAGATTGGTTGGGTCGAGCCAGGTGTGCGGGTCGTCGGCACCGTGATTGTGGCTGTCTTCGGCATGGTCGGCTGCGGAGTGGTCGTCGGCGTCCGCGGTCAGGAAGGTGAGGAAGGTGGCGGTGTCGACCGTCCGCTTGGGCGTGACCTGCGTGACCGCATTGTCCACCGCGGGCTGGAATCCGGACTGGAGCACCACCAGGTCGGCTTCGGCCAGCCCAGCCACCTGTCGCGGCGCGAGTTCGAGGTCGTGCGGCTCGGATCCGGGCGGGGTGAGGTTCGTGACCGTCACCTGGCTACCGCCAATGCGCTCGGCGACGAGCTGGAACGGGTAGAACGCGACCGCGACCTGCAGTTTCCCGTCCGCAACGCCGGTGTCGGACGGGGCTGACGCGCAGCCGCTCAGCGCCAACACGGACGCGAACAGCAACGCAATCGAGGTCCTTACGAACATGACAATCATTCTCAATAAGGAGGGAGTGGTTGTCAACTCGAGCGGCGGACTTCAGCCGAGCCGCACCACGCGATCGCAGCGGGCGACCAGATCGGGGTCGTGGGTGATCACGAGCACCGGAGAATCGGTCGAATCGGCCCAGATGTCCTCGATCAGGGCGTTGGCGGTGGCAGCGTCCAGGTGTTCGGTGGGCTCGTCCAGCAGCAGGACCTGGTAGTTCCCGACCAGCAGCCTGGAGAGCGCGACCCGACGGGCCTCGCCGCCCGACAGGCTCTCGCCGGTCTCCCCGACTGGCCGCGCCGGGTCGAGCTCGAGTCCGGCCCTGCCGAGCGCGGAAACCACATCGCCCCTAGTCGCGTCCCGGTTGCCGATCTTGACGTTCTCCTCAACCGTGGTGGTGAAGATGTGTGCGTCCTGTGCCAGGTAGCCGATCCGTCCGCGCACCTCCACCGCGCCGGCGAGCGCCGGGATCAGCCCGAGGACCGTGGCCGCTACCGTGGTCTTCCCGATTCCACTTGGGCCGACCAGCGCCACCTTCTCGCCTGCTCGGACGCTGAAGCTCAGCCCGGCCACCACCGGCGCCGAGCCTGGCCAACCGGCCGTGAGCCCGCGCACCGTCAGGCTCGGTTCGGGCACCGGCGCACCCGGGTCGGCCAGATCGCCGGAGCCGACCGGTTCGGCGTCCAGCACTTCGCTCACCCGGTCGAGCGCGGCCCGGGCGCGCGTGCTGGTCTGCGCGCTCAGGATCAGCGTGGCCAGCGCCTCATGCAGAGCCAGGGGGGTGAGTACGGCGACCGCTAGGAACACCGGCGAGAGCGTGCCGGCGTGCACCTGGTTGCCGGCGATGACGAGCGCACCGATCACAGCGGTGCCGGCGGCCAGCAGCTGGGCGGCGGCGCCGACACCACGGATCCACGCCGACCGCGCGGACGCCAGCCGTAGCTGCTCGTCGATCGCTGCGAAGTCGGCCAACCGGTCCTCGGCGGCGCCGTAGGCCACCAGGTCGGACGCGGTCCGGGAAAGCTCGCGCGCCGCGTCCGCCAACTGCCCGCGCAGGGGCAGGGCGATCGCGTCCGCACGGGCGGAAGCCGTCCGCGACAGCCACGGGACGACCGCCGCGGCCACCAGCGAGGTGAGCAGCAGCACGCCGGCCGAGCCGGGAGAGAAGAAGGCGATGCCGGCCGAGGTCACCAGCAGCACGGCCGCCGACGAGACGAACGGGATCCACACCCGCACCACCAGGTCCTGGATCGCCTCGACATCGGCGATCACCCGGGACAGCAGGTCGCCGCGACGACGGCCAAGCAGGGTGGTGCGCGCGAGTCTGACGTAGGTCTCCAGCCGCAGCGCCGACTGCAGCCGCAGCGCCACGTCGTGGCCGACCAGCCGCTCGACGTAGCGGAAAGCGCCGCGCGAGATGCCGAAGAAACGGACGCCGACCGCGGCCGCACCCAGGTACATGACCGGCGGGTGCTCGGCCGCGAACGACAGCAACCACGCCGAGACGCCCATCAACGCCACCGAGGCCGCGGTCGCCGCGAAGGCCAGGATGGTCGCCAGGCTCAACCGCCAGCGGGCACCGGGGACGGCTGCGAACAGCCGCTTGAGCAGCGGCGTCTCGGCAGCCTGCTGGTCGCCCGCCTCACCAACAAGGTGGACGGTTTCTTCTGGTGTGAGCGCCGAAGCGTCCGCTGTGTTCAGGGCGAGCGGGGCGGACGTGACAGCGGCGGGCTCAATGGCGGGGGCGATCTGTACCACCCGATCGGCCTCAGCGAGCACGGCCGGACGGTGGCTCACGACCAGCGCGGCCACACCAAGGGCACGCAGGCTGTGCAGCAGGCCGGCCTCGGTGTCGGCGTCCAGGCCGGCGGTGGGCTCGTCCAGCACCAGCAGCTCGGCGCGTCCCAACGTGACCCGCAGCAGCGCCCTGGCCACCGCGATCCGGCGGCGCTCGCCGGCTGACACCCCCTCGGCGTCGTCGCCGACCACCTGGTCGGGCGGCAGTTCGGTGGCGCCGGCGCGGCGCAGGGCGTCCGTCACTGCGAGGTGGGTCGCATGCGGGAAGCCCAACCGGACATTGTCGGCGACGGTCCCCGAGACCAGACCGGGTTCCTGGCCGACGTAGGCGATGTGGTCGCGCCAGCCGGACGTACGCCCGATCGGCTCGCCGCCGATGGTCACGCTGCCGCCAGTGGGTGCGAGGAAGCCCATCACCGCGTTCAGCAGGGTGGTCTTGCCGCCGCCGCTCGGCCCGGCGAGTGCGACGATCTCGCCCGGCTGAATGTCGAAGGACACCGGCGCCAGCGCGGGTGTGTCCGTTCCTGGATAGGTATGGGTCAGCTCACGCACGCTGAGCAGCGCGGCGTCACTCGTGGCGGACGGCCCAACGTGGCGTTCGGAGATCCCGGCCTGCGCCGGGATGACGGTGGAGCCGGGCTCAGGACCGTCGATCAGCGCGAAAGCCTGCTCGACGGCGGCGACCCCGTCCGCGGCATCGTGGTAGTGGACCCCGACCTGGCGTACCGGCAGGTAGGCCTCGGGCGCGAGGACCAGCACGAACAACGCCGTGGCCAGGTCGAGCTGGCCGTAGACCACGCGGAACCCGATGGTCACGGCGATCACGGCGACGCTCAGGGTGGCCAGCAGCTCCAGCACCAGCGCCGAAAGGAAGGAGACCCGCAGCGTCCGCATGGTCTCGTTGCGATGCGCGGTCTCGCTCTTCAACAGGCCCTGCGCCTGGGCCTTCGCCCGGCCGAAGACCTGCAGCGTGGGCAGGCCGGCGATCAGGTCGGCGAAGTGGTTGGCGAGCCGCGTTTGCACAGCCCACCGGCGCTTCGTGATCGCTTCGGTGGTCCAGCCGACCAGCGCCATGAACATCGGGATCAGCGGCAGGGTGACGGCCAGGATGATCGCGGAGGTCAGGTCGGCGCTCAGGATCGCCACACCGATGATCAGTGGCACGGTCACGGCGAGCAGCAACTGCGGCAGATATTTCGCGAAGTAGCCGTCCAGCCCGTCCAGGCCCTGAGTGATCAGCGTCACCAGGCCGCCGCTGGCCGTCGACTCCAGCGGACGCTCGATCCGTGCACCGAGAATGTCCCGGCGCAACTGCGACTTGACCTTCGCGGACGCGCGCTGCGCGAGCCACTCGTTCGCCCAGGCGAGCGCGGCCTTCAAACCGAACACCAGCACCAGGCCGCCGACGGCCCAGCTCAGGGTGCTCAGGTTCCGGGTGGCGAAGATGTCGGCCACCGAACGCGACAACAGCCATGCCTGACCAAGCGTCAGGATGGCTGTTGCGCTGCCCACCGCGACCCCGGCGACCAGGTAACCCCTGGTCGCGCGGGCTCTGCGGATGAGGCGTGGGTCGATCGGTCCCGCCATCAGGCGGCGGCCACCACCTCGTCTGGCATGTTCTCGACGCCGAGCCGGCGGCGGAACACCCAGTACGTCCACGAGGTGTAGGCAAGGACGATCGGGACGAAGATCACCGCTGCCACCGTCATCACGGTCAGCGTGCCTTCGGTGGACGCGGCCGTGACCACGTTCAACGGCGAATCGACGGCACCCGCCGCGTCCTTGAAGCCGAGGCCCGGCCACATGGTGAGGAAGATGCCGATGGCCACGAACAGGATGGTCACCGCCGTCGAGATGAACGCCAGGCCATTGCGATCCTGCTTATTGAACCACCACGCGGCCAGCAGGCCGGCAGCCGAAAGCACCAGCAGCACCCAGCCGAGCACGCCGGTCGGATGCACGAACTGCTGGGCCAGCAGGAACACGGCACCCAGCCCGATCGCCACGAAGCCGGCCTTCTCGGCGAAGGCGCGGGCACGGTCGTGCACCTCGCCCTTCGTCTTCAGCGCGAGGTAGAGCGAGCCGTGGAACAGGAACAGCGCGACCAGGGTCACACCGCCCAGCAGGCCGAACCAGCTGAACAGCTGCCAGAAGTACGGGCTCGGCGTGACCACGTACAGGAAGGAGCTGGTCGTGTCCGGGGCCACCGGCAGGCCGATGATGAAGTTCGCGAAGCCGACGCCGAACACCAGCGCCACGATGAACGAACCGATCGAGGCCATCCAGTCGAAGCTGTTGCGCCACTTGGCTTCCGGGTGCTTGGAGCGGTACTCGAACGCGATGCCACGAATGATCAGGCCGACCAGCACCAGGAACAGCGGCAGGTATAGGCCGGAGAACAGCGTGGCGTACCAGCCGGGGAAGGCGGCGAAGGTGGCGCCGCCAGCGGTCAGCAGCCAGACCTGGTTGCCGTCCCAGACCGGACCGATGGTGTTGACGATGACCCGCTTCTCCTTGTCGTTCCTGCCGAGGAACGGGATCAGCATGGCCACGCCGTAGTCGAAGCCCTCAAGGACCAGGTAGCCGATCCAGAGGACGGCGATCAGGATGAACCAGAGCGTCTGCAGGACGGTGGGCTCGATAGCCAGAGCAATCATGTCAGCGCCTCTCAGTACGCAAAGGTCAGGGGAGCGTCGTCGTCGGTGAGCACTTCAGGCTCGACGACATCGGGCAACCCGAGCTTCAGGTAGTGCATGAACAAGGCGATCGCAACCACGGCGAGCGCGCCGTAGATCACCGTGTAGAGCACCATGGTGGTAGCCACCTCCCAGGCACTGACGCCTGGCGACTCCGCCGCCGCGACCGGCAGGACGCCGTTCACGATGAAGGGCTGGCGGCCCATTTCGGTGAAGATCCAGCCGAAGGAGATACCGAAGAGCGGTGCCAGCGGCGCCGTCCACATCAGGCTGGTCCACAGCTTGGAGTCCTTCGGGAGGCCCTTGCGCAGCGTCCACAGTACGAAGGCGCCGATCGCCATGGCGAGGAAACCCAGGCCCATCATGATCCGGAAGGTCCAGTAGGTCACCGGGATGTTGGGAACCCAGTCGGACGGGTTCGCCAGCAGGCCGGACGCGGTCAGCCGGTCGGCAGCCTCTTGCTGCAGCCGGTTGTCCGGCGAGATCAGTCGGCCGGCCGCGTACTCCTTGGCCAGCGGATTGATGCCTTCGACCTTGCCGTCGAAGGTGCCGGTCGCGAGGAACGAGAGGACCATGGGGATCTTGATCGAGAAGACCTCCCTGGAACCGTCAAGTGTGCCGATGGTGAGCAGCGAGAACGCCGCCGGCTGCTCGGTCTCCCAAAGGGCTTCGGCAGCGGCCATCTTCATGGGCTGCACTTCGGTCATGATCTTGCCCTGGATGTCGCCGGTGATGATCGTGGCCACGCCTGCGCCAAGCAGCACCCAGGCGCCGAACTTGGTGGCCCAGGTGTAGGCGCTGATGTCCTTCTGCTGCTTCTCGGACGGGTTCGCGACCTTCGCGAGCTTGGCCAGGTGCCAGCCGGCGATGCCGAGGACGAGGCCACCGGCGGTCATGTACGCCGTCGACAAGATGTGCGGCAAGGTGACCAGCGCCACCGGGTTGAGCAGCACATCAAGCAGTGAGGTCATCTCGGCACGGTCGGTGATGGGGTTGTAGGTGGCGCCGACCGGGTTCTGCATCCACGAGTTCGCGGCGAGGATGAAGATCGCCGAGATCATGGTGCCGACGGACGCCAGCCAGATGGTCGCCAGGTGCACCTTCTTGGGCAGGCGATCCCAGCCGAAGATCCACAGCCCGATGAAGACTGATTCGAGGAAGAACGCCAGCAGGGCCTCCAGCGCCAACGGCGCGCCGAAGATGTCACCGACGAATCGCGAGTACTCGCTCCAGTTCATACCGAACTGGAATTCCTGGACGATGCCGGTAACGAGACCCATGGCAAAGTTGATCAAGAACAACTTTCCGTAGAATTTCGTTAACCGAAGCATCTTTTCATCGCCCGTGCGGACCCAGATGGTCTGCATGATCGCCACCAGCATGGACAGTGCGATGGTGATCGGGACGAAGAAGAAGTGGTACACCGTTGTGATGCCAAACTGCCATCTGGCAAGGGTCTCCGCGCTCATGGCGGGCAATCTACTACTGGCTGTCGTAGTCCGCAATGAATGTTCTAGCATTGCGGCATGGCGGTGACGGGCGAGCTTGAACAGGCGGTGATGGACATCCTCTGGTCGCGTCCGTCGAGCCGGTCCGTGCGGGAAGTCCATGAACTCCTTTCCACAGACCGCGATCTCGCCTACACGACGGTGATGACCGTGCTTGACCGGCTGGCCAAGAAGGGCCTGCTGTTGAGGAATTTGGAAGGGCGCGCCTGGCTCTACGCACCGGCGCGGTCGAGGGTAGAGGAAGCCACCGCCGAGGTGCTCGAACTGCTTCAGCGGCTAACCGCCGCCGAACGCAGCCAGTTGCTGGCCAGGTTGAGCGCGGTGACTCCTGCCTGAGCCGTGGCGCTATACCCCCGGTGGTTTGTTGAATACCCTGAGCGGTGCATTCCTCCGCTTCGGCGCAGGGTGGCGGCGGCCCTTCGCGGCTGTCAGAACGGGCCACCGCCCACTCCTGGAATCACTCGGCTGCGAACGCGTCCAGCCGGTCGGCCAAGGCGAGCGCTTCAGCCTTGAGGGTGAGCGCCTGATCGACTCGCCCGGCGGTGCGGTAGTTGGCCGCCTCGGCCAGGCGAAGTTCGACCTGCTCGCGGGCCAGCGCCATCATCTGCTGCGGGGCTAGATCGGTGACCACCCGCTCGGCGTGGCCGAACCGCACCGCCCCCGCGACGAACTCATTCGGCACACCGATGGTGGCCGGGGTGGCCACGTAGCTGGTCTCGGCGTTCTCGATCGCGCTGATCGCGTCCCGGACGGCGTGCAGTGCCACCTTGTCGCGCCGCTTCATCAGCTTCGCCAAGTCGGCGCGCAGATAGGTCAACAAGGTCATTTCGTTTCCTCCTTACTCCTTTGCAGCGAAGCTAGAGGTTCACGTAACGTGAAGGTCAAGCAGCTTCCTGGCCACCGCGCCGAGCTGC
The DNA here is from genome assembly GCA_029778515.1 of Actinomycetes bacterium. Next base: position 18,703 of record JAKOQD010000302.1, on the reverse strand, counting down.
GGATCCTCGGTCACAGCGAGAATTGCGTCGCGTCCGGCTTCGCCGAGCTCGTTGAGAGCCAGTAACGCCGCCATCCGCACTGATGCGTCGAGGTCGTGCAGCAACGACGAAAGGAGCGTGGAGGATTGTGCACCGAGTTCGGTGGACAATCCTCCGCCGAGCCGGCCGATGGCTTCGGCAGCCAACTGGCGGGTGGCTGGATCGAGTGATTGCAGGGCCGCAGCCATCGGTTCCAGCGCGGCCGGGCCCACCTGAACGAGCGCGTCCAGCAGATCGGCTGACGGCACGAGTGACGAACCGAGCAGCGCGGCCAGTGGAACCCCGGCCGCTGCGGCCTGACCGGCCGGCAGCGAGGCCAGCGCTCGGACTGCACTGGTCACCACCTCCGGATCGGACGCGGCCAGCGCCTCGCTCAGGGTGGGCAGCACCTCGGGCCCGCCCAGCTTGCCGAGCGCCCGGACGAGGAGGGCGCGCAGTCGGGCGTCCGCCGCCGGCCAGCGGCCCAGCACGCCGGCAGCCGCGTCCGGTTGCTGCGTGAGCGCCCAGATCAGTATCTCTTGAACCGCAGGGTCGGTCTCGTTGGCGAGCGCGTCCAGCAACTCGGTCGTGCTGCGCGGCGCAGCAGTGAGCGCTGCCCGCAGCCGGATGATCGGATCGGGATGCGTCAGCCGGCTGGTGAGCGCGATCACTCCGAGGACGTCCTCCCAGCTGCGCTCCGGCGTGTCCACGAGCGAGCGCAGTCGGGACGCGAGCGACTGCTCGTCCGCGATCCTCTCCTCGAGATGCTCAAGATGTGAGGCCAGCGTGGCGGACGCGTCCAGATCCGGGTCGCCCAATGCGTCCGCGATCTCGGCGAGGCTGAGCCCGAGTGCCTTCAGGTTCTGGATCTGCAGGAGCCGCACCAGATCGGCCTCGGTGTAGAGCCGGTAGTCGCCCCACGACCGCTCGGACGCGCTGAGCAGCCCGAGATCGTCGTAGTGCCGCAGCGTCCTCCGGGTGAGCCCGGTGCGCTCCGCGACCTCCCCGATCCGCCAGGTGCGAGCCATCCGCCCAGCCTAGAGCCAGCACCAGGCGGAGTCCGTCCGCCAATTCAGCGGTGCCCGTCGCACCCACGTCTGCTACCGAAACCGGTAATTTCGGCAGCAAACGCGAAGCTGGGTAGGGGTCGGTCGCCCGGCTGAGGGCATCGGGTCGGCGTAGCAACTAGGCGGCCTCGTCCTCGTCCACCATCGCGGCGGCGAACTGGGACTGGTAGAGCCGGTAGTAGTGGCCCTTCGCGGCGAGCAGTTCGGTGTGCGAGCCGTGCTCGACGATGGCACCGTCCTCCATCACCAGGATCACGTCCGCGTCCCGGATCGTCGACAGCCGGTGGGCGATCACGAACGAGGTGCGGTCGGCCCGCAGCTTGCCCATCGCGCGCTGCACCAGCAGCTCGGTGCGGGTGTCCACCGAGGAGGTGGCCTCGTCCAGGATCAGCAGCGACGGGTCCGAAAGGAAGGCCCGCGCGATCGTGATCAGCTGCTTCTCGCCGGCCGACAGATTGGACGCCTCGTCGTTGATCACCGTGTCGTAGCCGTCCGGCAGCGAACGCACGAACCGGTCGACGTAGGTGGCCTTCGCCGCGGCGACGATCTCCTCATCGGTTGCCCCTCGCCGGCCGTACGCGATGTTGTCGCGAATCGTGCCGCCGAACAGCCAGGTGTCCTGTAGCACCATGCCGATCTGGTCGCGCAGGTCGTGCCGCGGCACGCTGGTGATGTCCACCCCGTCCAGGGTGATCCGGCCGGCGTTCAGGTCGTAGAAGCGCAGGATCAGGTTCACCAGGGTCGTCTTGCCTGCCCCCGTCGGACCCACGATCGCCACGGTGTGTCCCGGCTCGGCGACCAGGTTCAGGTCGGTGATCAGCGGACGCTCAGGGGTGTAGCTGAAGTCCACATGCTCGAACTCCACCCGTCCGGTGACCACCTCGCTGAGCTTGCCGGACGCGTCCGCGGGCTCCTCTTCTGCGTCCAGCACCTCGAACACGCGCTCGGCGGACGCGACGCCCGACTGCAGCAGGTTCGCCATGGACGCCAGCTGCGTGATCGGGTGGGTGAACATCCGGGAGTACTGGATGAACGCCTGCACCGCGCCGATGTTCAGCCCGCCGGTGGCCACCATCAGGCCGCCGACGACTGCGATCACGACGTAGTTCAGGTTCCCGATGAAGAACATCACCGGCATGATGATCCCGGAGATGAACTGCGCACCGAACGCGGCCGAGTACAGCTCGTCGTTCTTCTTGTTGAACTGGGCCTGCACCTCGCGGCGGCGGCCGAACACCTTCACCAGGTCGTGACCCGTGTAGGCCTCCTCGATCTGGCTGTTCAGCTCGCCGGTCGACTTCCAGGTCTGCGCGAAGAGCTTCTGCGAGCGCTTGCCGATCATCACGGTCAGGGCCATCGCGATCGGGATGGTGATCAGCGAGATCACCGCCAGGATCGGCGAGACCACGAACATCATCACGACCACGCCGATCAGCGTGAACAGGTTCGACAGGATCTGCGCCAGCGTCTGCTGCAGGGTCTGCGCGATGTTGTCCACGTCGTTGGTCACCCGGCTGAGCAGTTCGCCGCGCGGCTGGCCGTCGAAGTAGCGCAGCGGCAGCCTGGCCAGCTTCTGGCTGACCTCCTGGCGCATCCGGTACACCGAGCGCTGCACGATGCCGTTGATCATCCAGCCGGACGCCCACGAGAGCAGGAAGAACATCACGTAGAGCGCCAGCGCGAGCAGCAGGACGCGTCCGACCGCGCCGAAGTCGATCGCGGTCTGGTTGAGCACGTGCGCGGAGAAGATCAGGTCGGTGGCCTGGCCGAGGATGACCGGGCCCACCGCGTTGCCGATGGTGGCGAAGATCGTCATCACGATCACCCCGATGATCATCGCGATCTCCGGACGCAGGTGGCCGAGCAGGCGCTTCATGGACGGTCCGAACGACACCGCCTTCTCGCCGCTGCCGCCGCCCGGGCCGTGGCCCATCGGGCCGCCGCCGCGCTGCGGACCGTACTTCGGTCGCTCGTTGGCCTTCGTCGGCGCCTCCGGGGGAGCTTCCACGGCGACTGCCGGCTCGGGAGCGCTGGTGGACACGGTGGTCGGTTCCGGGGTTGTGGTCATGCTGCCGCCTCCGTGCTGCTGAACTGGCTCTCGACGATCTCGGCGTAGGTGGGGCAGGCGTCGAGCAACTCGTCGTGGGCGCCCACCCCGACGATCCGGCCGTCGTCGAGGACGATGATCTGCTCCGCCTCGCGAATGGTGGAGACCCGCTGGGCGACCACCACTACGGCCGCCCGTTCGGTCTCCGGACGCAGCGCTGCGCGCAGGGCCGCGTCCGTCGCCACGTCGAGAGCTGAGAACGAGTCGTCGAAGACGAAGATCTCCGGACGACGCACCAGGGCGCGCGCGATCGCCAGGCGTTGCCGCTGGCCACCGGAGACGTTGGTGCCGCCCTGCGCGATCCGGGAGTCCAGACCGTCCGGCATCTTCTCGACGAAGTCCCTTGCCTGGGCCACTTCGAGGGCGTGCCAGAGCTGGTCGTCGGTCGCCTCCGGGTCGCCGAGGCGAAGATTGGACGCGACCGTCCCGCTGAACAGGTAGGGCTTCTGCGGGACCAGCCCGATTCGGCTCCAGAGCAGGTCGGGATCGAGCTCGCGCACGTCCACCCCATCCACTGAGACGGTGCCTTCGGTGGCATCGAAGAGACGCGGGATCAGGTTCACCATGGTCGACTTACCCGAGCCGGTCGAACCGATGATCGCGGTGGTCTCGCCTGGCCGGACGACAAAGCTGATGTCGCTCAGCACCGGCGACTCGGCACCGGGATAGGCGAAGCTGACGTCGCGGAACTCGACCTCGCCGTGCCGGGCGAGTTCGGTCACCGGATGCTCGGCGGGAACGACCGAGGAGGACGTGTCCAGCACCTCATTGATGCGTCCGGCCGAGACCGCTGCGCGCGGGCCGATCATCAGCATCATCGTGGCCATCATCACGCTCATCAGGATCTGGGCCAGATAGGCGAGGTAGGCGGTCAGCTGGCCGACCTGGAGGTGGCCTTCGGCGATTCGGAAGGCACCGAACCACACCACCGCCACGCTGGACAGGTTCATCACGAAGAAGACGGACGGGAACATGGTCATCATTCGCCGGCCGACCGCGGTCGCGGTGGTGGCCAGGTCGTGGTTGGCCCGGTCGAAGCGCTCGGACTCGGTTGGTTCCCGGACAAAGGCGCGGATCACCCGCAGGCCGGAGATCTGCTCGCGCAGCACCCGGTTGAGGGTGTCGATGCGGATCTGCATGCTCTTGAACAACGGGGTCATCTGGCTGACCAGCACGCCGATGATCGCGGCGAGCACGGCCACCGCGACGACGATCAGCCAACTCAGGCCGACATCCTCGCGCAGTGCCATCACGATGCCGCCGATCATCATCAGGGGTGCGCTGACGATCATGGTCGCGGTCATCAGCACGACCATCTGCACCTGCTGGACGTCATTGGTATTGCGGGTGATCAGCGTGGGCGCGCCGAAGTGGTTGACCTCCTTGGCCGAGAACGACAGGGCCCGGTCGAAGATGGCGCTGCGCACGTCGCGGCCGAAGCCCATCGCCGCACGTGCACCGAACCAGGTGGCGCCGATCTGGCCGGCGATCTGCACCAGGCTGACGGCGAGCATCACGCCGCCGAGGGTCCAGATGATGGCGGTGTTGCCGGTGGCCACACCCTCGTCGATGATCGAGGCATTGAGGCTGGGCAGGAAGAGCGCGGCCATCGCCTGCAGCAGCTGCAACAGCAGCACCGCGACGAATGGCCAGACATATGGACGCAGGAAGCGTCGCAGTAGGCGGAACATCTATCCCCTTCTGGCGATGCCGTGGAGCACGGTATCGGCTAGTTCTTCGGGTTGGCGCAATGGATGGTCGTTCGACAGCGAGAAGCTGGTGGCGAACGAGAGTGCGGACAGTACCTGAGCGGCGAACACAGTCGGCACGGCGAACTGGTCGGCGTAGGGTTCGAGCGCTGCGGCGACTGCCGCGGTGAGCTGGGCTCGGCTGTCCTTGGCGTGCATCGGCGGTGGTGGTGGCCAGGGTGGGCGGTGTCCGTCCAATGATCCCTGAGCTCTACCCGACGATCCCGGAGCCTCAGCCAACGATCCCTGAGCCCGACGAAGGGTGTCCGGGCCGGTCGCGCTTGTTGAAGCCGGATGGAACAGATGCGCGAACAGCGACCGCGTGCGTTCGATCTCGCTGCGCAGGATTTCGACGACAGCCGCAACCCGGGCTTCGACCGGTTGGGACGCAGGCAGTCCGGTCAGCCTGGCCATGGCGGCGTCCGGCGCGAGTGCGGCGTGAATGGTGGCGTGGATCAGTTCCTGCTTGGTTTCGAAGACCCGGAAGATGGTGCCTTCGGCGACCCCGGCGGCGGAGGCGATCTCGCGCGTGCTCACCTCGGTGCCCTGTGCGAGTAGCAGCGGCAAGGTGGCATCGATGATGGCCTGACGGCGAACTTCCGGTGCCATTGGCGTAGCTCTGCTCACCCGCACAGCGTAATGAGTGAGCGCTCACTCATCAAGTCGAGGGAGCCAAACTACCCAGGCTCGTCCGCAATGTGGACGCACCGGGCCCCTGCCGGCTGCCTCCGGAAAGCGGTGCGGTGTAGGCATTTGGCGAGCTGACCGTCCCAATTCCCAACTTGATCCGAATCAATTGTTCGCGCATTTGGGTTGAGCCAAAGCAATTATGGATTTCAATAGTCAAGTGTTGTGTCTTCGCTTAGGAGAGCATTCGCGGGCATTCGGAACACTGGCTTTCCCCGGGGGCGGCGGGCCATGCGGCCGTCGAGGTCGACTGTAAAACAACAGTTCGCTCACTTTCTCGGCGGCTGAGCAGCGGACTGGAATTCAAGGCTCTAGGCTGCAACGGTGCGAGCACACCACCTACCCCTGCTCACGACCGTTTCCGCACCGACCGTTCACTCCGACTACGCCGTGGTCGCGGTCACGCGTCCGGACTTTGCGGCGGACGCGTACGTCGGCCAGCTTTGGCGCGTCCCCGTAGACGGCCGTCCGGCCCGCCGGATCACGCGCGGCTTCGTGGACACTTCGCCGAAGCTGTCGCCGGACGGAAGCCTGTTGGCGTTCCTCCGGGGCTCTGCGGAAGCCCCACCCCAACTGGCGCTCGTGCCGGCTGACGGCGGCGAGCCGATGGTGATCACCGACGCCGAACTCGGCGTCCGCGAGTTCGCTTTCAGCCCGGACGGGAAGCGGCTGGCCTTCATCGCCCAGGTGCCCGAGCCCGGGCGCTACGGCACGGTAAAAGATGTGGGTCCCGGCAGGGAGGACCCGCGGCACATCACCACTGTGCAGTTCCAGCTGAACGGGGTCGGCTACACCGTGGATCGGCGGGCGCACGTGTTCGTGGTCGACGTGCCCGACCCCTACGGCGAGCCCCCGGTCAAGCCGATCGGTAACGCGGCCAAGGCGGACGTCGACTTCGTCGCCGTTCCGGTCGCCACTCAGCTTTCGTCGGGTGATTTCGACCACCACGCTCCGACCTGGGACGGGGACACCGTCATCGTTGTGGCCGCACGGCACGAAACCCGCGATGGCGATCTTCGCGAAGACCTCTATCGTTTCGAGTCGCCGGACGCCGCTCCGGTGCGGCTGACCGCGGCGGAGAGCACGGTGGGCGTGATCGGCTCACCGGTCGTGGTTGGTGATGAGATGTTCTTCATCGGCGGCGACCTTGGGGCGAGCGGGCTCGACTTCTTCGGCCACAACCCGGGTGTGTTCGCTATCCCGCGCTCCGGTGGCTCGGCCCGCCGGTTGACCGCTGCGGACTCGGTGCATGTCGACGGTCAGTTGGTGGCCGACGGCGACGGCGTACTGGCGGTGAACCTCGTCCGCGGAGTGGGTCGAGCGATCCGCGTGGCCGCTTCCGGAATGGTTGAGCTTGACGGATCGATGGCTGAGCTTGACGAAGCCTCGGTGCTCGCCATCGGTGCCGCAGCCGGCCGCCGAATGGCCGTGGTCGCGTCCGCGGACAGCCCGGGTGAGCTGGTCGACCTGGCCCGTCCGGACGTGCCGTTGACCGATTTCGCTGCCGCGCTGCGGGCGGCGTCCGCACCGCTGCGGCCAGTCGAACTGGAGGCCAAGTCCGCGGACGGCTATCCGGTGCACGGCTGGGTGTTCGCCCCGCCCACGAGCGGCCCGCACCCGGTGCTGCTGATGATCCACGGCGGCCCGTTCAGCGCTTACGGACCGACGTTCTTCGACGAGGCGCAGGTGCTGGCGGAGGCCGGCTACGCGGTGTTGATGTGCAATCCGCGTGGTTCAGCGTCCTACGGTGAAGCACACGCGGCTGCCATCAAGCACGACTTCGGCAACCTGGACGCGGCCGACGTGCTGGCCTTCCTCGACCACGCCCTGGCGACCGTGTCCGGCCTGGACGCCGATCGCGTGGGCATCATGGGCGGCTCGTACGGCGGCTACCTGACCGCCTGGCTGATCGCGAATGAGCACCGCTTCGCCGCCGCGATCGTCGAGCGGGCCTATCTCGACCCGAAGACGTTCGTCGGCGCGTCCGACATCGGCTGGTACTTCCCGGCCGCGATCCACGGCGAGGATGTCCGTTCGCCGCTGCTGGTGGTCGACCAGGTGCGCACGCCCACGCTGGTGATCCACTCGGAGAACGATCTGCGCTGCCCGCTGGCGGTGGCGCTGCGCTACTACACCGAACTCAAACAGCGCGGTGTGGACGCGGAGTTGCTGGTGTTCCCTGGTGAGAACCACGAACTCTCCCGAAGCGGAAGCCCGCTCCATCGCAAGGCGAGGTTCGAGCACATCCTGCGCTGGTGGGATCGGCACCTGCCGGTGGTTTCTGCCTAGCGCCGAGACTGGGGCTGAGCGCGGCGGCGAGCGTCCGGGCGGAATCGGTAACCTATCCCGGTGACTGAGCCGACCTCCGCGAACCCGTCCCTGTCTGAGCAGGAGCAGGTGCGCCATGATAAGCGCGCTCGGCTGCTCGCCGAGGGGGTCGCGCCGTACCCGATCGAGGTGCCACGGACGCACACCGCTGCCCAGGTGCACGCCCAGTGGAGCCACCTGGTGGCCGGCGACGAGACCGCGGATGTGGTGAGCGTCAGCGGACGGGTCGTGTTCATCCGTAACACCGGCAAGCTCTGCTTCGCGACCGTCCAGGACGGGTTCACCCAGGCCGACTCCGGCGTCCGGCTGCAGGTGATGCTGTCGCTGGCCGAGGTCGGTCAAGAACGCCTGGACGCGTGGAAGGCCGACGTCGACCTTGGCGACTTCGTCTCGGTGACCGGCCGGGTGATCTCGTCCAAGCGCGGCGAACTGTCGGTACTGGCTACCGCCTGGACGCTGGCCAGCAAGGCGCTGCGTCCGCTGCCGACGCTGCACAAGGAGCTCGGCGAGGAGACCCGCGTCCGGCAGCGCTACGCCGACCTGGTCGCCCGTCCGGAGGCCCGGGACATGGTGCGCACCCGCGCTCTGGTGACTCGCAGCATCCGCGAGACTCTGCACGCCGACGGCTATCTCGAGATCGAGACCCCGGTGCTGCAGCTGGTGCACGGCGGTGCGGCCGCGCGTCCGTTCCAGACGCACCTGAACGCTTTCGACATCGACATGACCCTGCGGATCGCCCTTGAGCTCTTCCTGAAGCGGGCGATGGTCGGCGGCGCCGACCGCGTCTACGAGATCGGTCGGATCTTCCGCAACGAGGGCATCGACTCCTCGCATTCGGCGGAGTTCACCATGCTGGAGGCCTACCAGGCGTGGGGTGACCAGAAGTCGATCGCCGACCTCACCCAGCAGATGATCGTCAACGCAGCGGACGCCGCCCTGGGCACCCGGGTGCTCGACACCCCGGCCGGTGAGATCGACCTGGACGGTGAGTGGGCCTGGAAGCCGGTGTATCCGACCTTGTCAGAAGCGCTTGGTGTGGAGATCACGCCCGAGACGGACGCGTCCGTGCTGCTTCGGATCGCCGCGGAGCGTGGCGTCGAGCACGATCCGGCCTGGCCGGCGCAGAAGCTGGTGATGGAACTGTTCGGCGAACTGGTCGAGCCGTCCCTGTTGCAGCCCACTTTCGTCTGCGACTACCCGCCGATCGCGCAGCCGCTGGCGCGTCCGCACCGCAGCGACCCGAACCTGATCGAGGCCTGGGACCTGATCATCGGCGGCGTCGAGCGCGGGACGGGCTTCTCCGAGCTGATCGACCCGGTGATCCAGCGCGAACGGCTGGTGGCGCAGTCACTCAAGGCCGCCGCCGGCGACCCCGAAGCGATGCAACTGGACGAGGACTTCCTCGCCGCCCTGGAGTTCGGCGCCCCGCCGATGGGCGGCATGGGCCTGGGCATGGACCGCCTGATGATGCTGTTCACCGGAGCCGGCATCCGCGAGACGATCCTGTTCCCGCTGCTCAAGCCCCACGCGTGAGGGCTACTTCCAGAGGGTGGAGAGCGCGAAGGCTGCGGCCATCAGGCCCATGCCGATCAGGACGTTCCAGCCAGCGAGGCCGGTGAGCAGGGGCACCACGATGTTCGTGGCCGAGGTGACGTAGTAGACCACCAGCCAGAGCACGCCGATCAGGCCGACGGTGATGAAAGTCGGCGCCACCCACTGGCGGCTGCCCGGCGCGACGGCATGGCGCTGCTCATCGGCCCGCTTCTCGGCGATCTGGGCTCGATCGGTCAGCTTCTTCTTCTCAGCAGCGGCCTTGCGAACCTTGGACTCAGGCACCGGGACTCCTACTAGATCGGACAACCAAGCAAGGATAACCGAGAAAGCTGAGAGTCCCGGTTCGATGGGAGAATGGACGCATGGCGCGGATCCTGGTGGTCGATAACTACGACTCGTTCGTCTACAACCTCGTTCAGTACCTGGCCCAGATCGGCGCCGAGGTCGAGGTTTGGCGCAACGACGATCCGCGGTTCGCGTCCGCTGGTTGGGCGGACGGCTTCGACGGCATTCTGTTGTCACCGGGCCCAGGCACTCCCGAAGAGGCCGGCGTCTGCATCGACGTGGTCCGCGAACAGGGTGGCAAGCTGCCGATCTTCGGCGTCTGCTTGGGTCTGCAGTCGATCTCGGTGGCCTTCGGTGGCGTCGTGGATCGCGCGCCTGAGCTGCTGCACGGCAAGACTTCGCTCGTCCACCACGACGGACGCGGGGTCTTCAGCGGCTTGCCCAATCCTTTCACGGCCACCCGCTACCATTCGCTGGCGCTCGACCCGGAGACCGTGCCCGACGCTTTGGACGTCACCGCCACCACCGACTCGGGCGTGATCATGGCCGTCCGGCACAAGACTCAGCCGATCGAGTGCGTCCAGTTCCACCCGGAATCGGTGCTCACCGAGGGCGGCTACCAGATGCTTGCCAACTGGCTGGTGGCGTGCGGTGACGCGGACGCGCCCAGCCGTGCGGTCGGGTTGACCCCGTTGATGGCGCTGCGTCCCTAGGCGCCCTCCGGCTGCGCCCTTCGTGACGCGCCCGCGCTCCCGTGCGGCCGCCCACTGGCCCAGTGCGGTCATCCCGGCGAAGGCCGGGATCTAGATACGGTTGATCAACGCTGGCTGAGCCTGACGAAGCCCGTAGTCACCGCGCGGATGGACGACCCTTCGACAAGCTCAGGGGTCGTTGATCGGCGGTGCCTCGGCGCAACCGTGGGCCCGGAATCGCTCAGCTACTCCGTGGGTTCGACGTCGGTCGGCGCGATGCTCGCGGTTTCGGTGGGCGTGGTTGGCGGCGGAGTCGTCGGGGTGATCGCCTTGGCGAGCGTCAGCGTGATCTTCTGCGTGTACTTCACCGTAGTACCAGCCATCGGATCCTGAGCGATCACAGTCCCCGGAATCGCGTTCGACTCCTGCTCGACGAACACGATCTCCTTCGTGAAACCGGTCGAATTCGCAGTGTTGATCGCTTCTTCGCGCGTCATGTTCCGGAACGGCGGCATCGTGGTCGTGCCGCTGGCTACCCGTAGGACCACCTCGGTATCAAGGGCCACCTTGGCGCCCTCTGCGGGCGTCACCCCGGTCACCTCGCCCTGCTTGGCGGTGTTGGGTGCGTCCCGATCCTCCTCGACGACCACCGAAGCGAAGCCGTTGTCGGCCAGCAGTTTCGTGGCCACTTCCTGGTTGAGCCCCTTGACCGCAGGGATGACCGCCTTCGCCGGACCCTTGTTGACGTGGATGATCACCTCGGTGCCGATGGCGACCCGACCGTTCTTCGGGCTCTGGTCGACCACCCGTCCGACCGTGGTGTCGTCGGGGCCTGGCTCGTTGACCACCTTGGGTTGCAGTTGCTTGCTGATCAGCTGCTGTTCGGCACTGGCCTGCAACTGGTCCACCACCCACGGGATCTCGACCGTCTCGACCCGATTCGCGTTCACCAGGTAGTAGATCCCCATGCCGGCGGCCGCGACGATGAGCGTCACCAGGAACGCCACGAGCCCCCAGCGCCGGCGGCGCGGCGGCGGCTCGTAGGCGCGCGCGGCCGTCCGGGTGTCCTCGGTGGCGAGGACGGTGGTCGCGTCGCTCGCGTTGGCCGGCACTGGCGGTACCGGCACGGGCACCCTCGCGGTCACCTCCTGACCGGCCAGCAGTCTGCCGATGTCGGCGCGCATGGCCGCCGCGGTCTGATAGCGAGCGGCCGGATCCTTGGCCAGCGCCTTCAGCGTGATCGCGTCCATCGCCGGCGTGATCTCCGGGTCGAGCTGGCTCGGTGGGACCGGAGCCTCGCGGACGTGCTGGTAGGCCACGCTCACCGGCGAATCGCCCTGGAACGGTGGCCGTCCGACCAGCAACTCGTAGAGCAGGCAGCCGGCGGAGTAGATGTCCGAGCGCGAATCCACGTGCTCGCCGCGGGCCTGCTCCGGCGACAGGTACTGCGCGGTGCCGATCACCGCTGCGGTCTGGGTCATGGTGGCGGACGTGTCGGCGACCGCGCGGGCGATGCCGAAGTCCATCACCTTTACCTGGCCGTTCGGCGTGAGCATGACGTTGGCCGGCTTGATGTCGCGGTGGACGATGCCCGCCTTGTGGCTGTAGCTCAGCGCCTCCAGCACGCCCTGGGTGAACTCGAGCGCCTTGTTCGGCATGATCTGCCGGCCGGTGCGCAGGATCTCGCGGAGGGTGTGCCCCTCGACCAGCTCCATCACGATGAACGGCACCATCACGCCGGTGCCCGGGTCGGACTCCTCGCCGGTGTCGTACACGGCCACGATGTTCGGGTGGTTTAGCCCGGCGGCAGCCTGCGCCTCGCGCCGGAAGCGGGCCTGGAACGTGGGGTCGGACGCGAGGTCGACCCGTAGCTGCTTGATCGCCACGTCGCGGCCCAGCCGCAGGTCGCGGGCGCGGCGCACTTCGGCCATGCCGCCGCGGCCGAGCACAGGGCCCAGCTGATAACGACCGCCGAGCAGCCTCGGCTCATCGATCGTCGGTTGCATCCTGTCCTCCCGATATGGCGAAGCCAACTCTCCCAAACTTTGCTGAGCGTTCCAACCTGGTCATCGCAGCGCCTCGATCACGGCCTTGACGATCGGCGCGGCCACCGCGCCGCCGGCGATGTCGGTCGCCGGGATCTCCGCGTCCTCGACGAAGGCGCAGACCGCCACATTCGGGTCGTCCGCCCAGCCGGTGAACCAGGCATACGGCCGGCGCTCGTTGTCCGAGTGCGCGGTGCCGGTCTTGCCGCCGACGGTCACTCCGGGCACCTGCGCCCGTCCGCCCGTCCCGCGCTCGACCACCGCAACGGTCATCTCCTGAAGCGCCTTCGCGTTCTCTGCGCTCAGCGCCACCGAGTGCTTCTGCGGGGACGTCTGCGTGGTCACCTTCAGCTCCCGGTCCAGGACGCGGTTGACGATGTAGGGCTCCATCACGACGCCGTCATTGGCGATCGCCGCGGCCACCATCGCCATCTGCAGCGGGGACGCGGCCACTTCGAACTCGCCGATCGCGCTCATCGCGGTCTGGGCACCGTCCAGTTCGTCCGGGAACGTGCTGGCCGCCGTCCGCAGATCGGTGAGGAACTTGCTGCCGAAGCCGAAGCTCTCGGCCTGCGCGCGTAGCTTCGCGTCCCCGAGTTCGGCGCCGAGCCTGGCGAAACCGGGATTGCACGAGACCATCAGTGCCTGGGTGAGGCTGACCTCGCTGCCGCCGCAGTTGCCCGAGATCACCCGGGTCGAACCGGGCAGCCTGAACGAGCTGGCGTCGAGCTTGGATTCGGGGCTCATCCCTTCGGCGAGAGCAGCGGCCGCGGTGACCAGCTTGAAAGTCGAGCCGGGCGGATAGATCTCGGCGGTCGCCCGATTGGCCATCGGCTTGTCCGGGTCGGCGTTCAGCCGCTTCCACGCCGCCGTGGACGCGTCCAGGTCGTGCGTGGCGAGGTCGTTGGGGTCGTAGCTCGGGTAGCTGACCAGGGCTTTCACCGCCCCGGTCTTGACGTCGATGGCGACGACCGCGCCCTTGCGTCCGTCCAGCGCGTCCCAGGCTGCCTTCTGCGCTTTCGCGTCCAGCGTGGTCTCGACCGTGCCGCCGGGGACGGTTGACCCGGCGGCCATATTGATCAGCCGTTGCAGGAACTGGGAATCGTCCTGGCCGGAGAGCTCGGCGGAACGGGACGACTCCAAGTCGGACGTCCGGTACAGGTAGGAGTAGAAGCCGGTCACCGGGGCGTAGAGCTTGCCGTTGCTGTAGGACCGTTGGAACTTGTAGCGGTCATCGACCGGCTTGGACGCGGCCACCGGCGTATTGCCGACCATGATCGGGCCGCGGTCCTGCGCGAAGCGCGCGTCGGTGACCCTGCGGTTCTCCGGACGCTCGCTCAGGTAGCCCTGCTGGCCGACGTAGAGGTAGCTGACGTTCACCAGCAGCGCGGCGAACATGATCATGGCCGCCACCGCGACCCCACGAATTGGACGGTTCATGCGGACGCCCCCGTGGTCGGGATGTTCTGGGTGGCCTCGTCGTCCGCCGTTGGAACGGGCGATGCGCCCACCGGAATCAGCTGCGTGGTCTCGTGCTCAAGCCACTGTTCAGGCTCAGTTACCACCTGGCTGGCCGGGCTGCGCACCTGATGGGTGATCACCAGCAGCAGGCTGATCATCACCCAGTTGGCGACCAGCGAGGAGCCGCCCTGCGACATGAATGGCGTAGTCAGGCCAGTCAACGGCAGCAGCCGGGTGACGCCGCCGATGATCGCGAACACCTGGATCGCGAACACGAACGAGAGCCCGGCGGCCAGCAGCTTGCCGAACGGCTCCTTGCCGACCAGCGATGCGCGGAGTCCGCGAGCGACGATGATGCCGTAGACGAGAACGATCGCGCTCAAACCCGCCACGCCCAGTTCCTCCCCGAGCGCAGCCGCGATGAAGTCGGTCTTGGCAAGGGGGATCAGGCTCGGTCGGCCCAGTCCCCAGCCCGACCCGAAAGCACCGCCCCAGGCGAGCCCGAACTGGGCCTGGATCACCTGGTAGTTCCGGTCGAAGTCGGCGAACGGGTTCAGCCATGCCGACACCCGCACCTGGACGTGGCTGAACGCCAGGAAAGCCCCGTACGCGCCGGACGCGAACAGCAGCCCGCCGAGGATCGGCCAGCTCGGCTTCTCGGTGGCCACGTAGAGCATCAGCACGAAGAGCCCGAAGAACAGCAGCGAGGTGCCCAGGTCCTTCTGGAAGACCAGGACGGCCAGGCTGGCCAGCCACATCAGCAGGATCGGGCCGAGGTCGCGCGGCCGCGGCAACTCGATGCCAAGCACGCGGCGTCCGGCCAGCGCGAGGACGTCTCGCTTGTCGACGAGGTAGGCCGCGAAGGCGATGGTCAGGACCAGCTTGGCGAGTTCGGCGGGCTGGAAGCTGTAGGAGCCGAGGCGGATCCAGATCTGCGAGCCGTTCTTCTCCTGTCCGATCAGCGGCAGCAGCGGCAGCATCAGCAGGGTTATGCCGGCGAGGAAAAGTAGGTACGGGTAACGGTTCAGCAGCCTGTAGTCGCGCAGGAAGATGATCACCGCCGCGCCCGCGGCCACCGCGATCACCAGCCACATCAGCTGCAGTTCGGCCGAGTGCATCGGTGGGCTGGACGCGAGGTCGAGCCGGTGGATCATGGCCAGGCCCAGGCCGTTGAGCAGCATCACCATCGGCAGGATCAGCGGGTCGGCGTACGGGATCCGCCAGCGGATGATGATGTGCAGCACCAGCCCGATGGCGCCGAGGATGGTGACCGCCCAGGGCCAGTTGGTGGGCAGTTCCGCGTCCCGGTTGAGGTGGGTGAGCAGGTACCCGCCGATGCCGAGGCCGATCGCGAAGACCAGCATGAACAGCTCGACCCCGCGACGCTTGCGATAGCTGATGACTGCGTCCATCAGCACTCCATGGGCGCCGGTGGGGTGGCAGATTCGGTGGGGGTGGGTGCGGCGGACGGTGACGCGGAGTCGGTCGGTTTGGCCGATCCGGACGGGTCGGCGGTACCGTCCGCGGAACCGCTTGGGATCCCTGACTGCGTCGCCGAAGTGGACGGCACCGCGGTCGCGGTCTGGCGGGCGAGCCGAGCGGCGATGCACTGTTCGGCCTTGGCGCGGAGGGTGTCGAGGGTGGCGTGCGCATCCGTCAGTGAGGCGGCCGGCATGGTTTCGAGCACCCGCTCGTGGTAGTACGGCGGCAGGTCGGCGACGCGCGTGTCGTCGGTGTGCACGACATGGGAGAGCGGCAGGTTGAACACCGGCTCGGGGATGCCCTGGAAGATCGCCACGTGCTCGGACGCGGCGCCGAGATAGAACTGCTGCTGGGTGTAGCCGTACCAGAGCGCGCCGCCGCCGCCGATCGCAACCAGCGGGATCAGCACCGCCAGCACCACCTTCACCCAGGTGGACGCGCGCCGCTTGGCCACTGGGGAGTAGCGCAGCCGCTCGGCGGCACCGGGATCCGGCGCGGCCGGGTGGTCGAGCAGCATCGGCACTTCAGCGGTGGTTTCCAGGGTGTCCAGGTCGAGGTTGGCCGCGGCACCCAGCACCTGAGTGGCGCCGTCCGGCTCGCCCTCCACGACGTCGGCGATGATGATGGTGATGTTGTCGTGGCCGCCGGCTTCGTGGGCGAGGTCGACCAGGTCGGCGATCACCTGTTCGCGGGGGCCGTCCAGATGGGCGGAGATGGCAGCGTCGGTGACCAGGCCGCAGAGTCCGTCCGAGCAGATCAGCAGGCGGTCGCCGGCGCGGGCGTCGACGAGTTCGAGGTCGGGCAGGTGTTGCGGCTGGCCGTTGATCACCTTGAGGATCAGCGAGCGGTGCGGGTGTTCGAGGGCCTCGGCTTCGGTGATGCGACCTTCGTCGACCAGGGTCTGCACCCAGGAGTGGTCGCGGGTGATTCGGGCCAGGTCGCCGTCCCGGTAGCGGTAGGCGCGGGAGTCGCCGATGTTGGCGACGCCGAACTCGTTGCCGTCGAACATCAGTCCGCAGACGGTGCTGCCCATGCCGTCCAACATCGGATCGGCCTCGATGAGTTCGCTCATCGCGTCCCCGGCACTATCGATCGCGGCTGCGATGACCTCGAGCATCTCGGGGCCGGAGTGGTCGCCGTCTGCTGCCTTGAGCTCCCGGATCGCGACGGCGGACGCGAGGTCGCCGGCGGCGGCGCCGCCCATGCCGTCCGCCACGACGAGCATGGTGGGAGAGACGTAGGCGGAGTCCTGGTTGTTCTTGCGCACCAGGCCGATCTCGGAGTGGGCGAGGTAGCGGAGCGCGAGGGACATTACTTCTCCACGCTCATCAGGGTGCGGCCGATGCGCAGGGTGTCGCCGATGCCGAACGCGGTGGGCGTGGTGACGCGCTGGTTGTTGACGAGGCTGCCGTTGGTGGAGCCGAGATCCTCGACCTGGTAGCCGCTGGCCGTGCGGGTGATCTGGGCGTGTCGGGTGGACACATAGTCGTCGTCGAGGACGAGCTGGCAGTCGGGGCTGCGTCCGATCAGGAGGACGTCGCCGAGGGGGAGGGTGAGGCCGGCCTGGCGGCCGTGGGTGACGACCAGGGACTTGGGCAGCTTCTTGGCCTGGCGGCGGGAGAGCTTCGGTGGAGCGGGTGCGCCGGGCGGGGCTGGTGGGGCGAGTTCGGCGGCGGAGACCTTGCGGCCGAAGAGGTCGGTGCGGATGACGTTTCCGGTGAAGAGGATGAACAGCCAGAGCAGGGCGATGAAGCCCAGCTTGAGCGCTAGGACGACCAGGTCAGACATCGCTCACCGGAGACACTATGGCCAGCCGGGTGGTGCCGATCTCGATGCGACTGCCGAGGGCGAGGCTGGCGTGCCGGGTGCGCTGGCCGTCCACGGTGATGCCGTTGGTGGACCCGAGGTCCTCGATGTCGAGGCGCTGGTCGGTGCCGCGGCCGTTGACGTTGATGCGGGCGTGCAGGCGGGATACGCCAGGGTCGTTGATCCGGAGGTCGGCGTCGGTGCCGCGTCCGATAGTGACGCCGGGCGGGGTGAGCGGGTGGCGGACGCCGTTGACTTCGACGACGAGGTTGGCGGCGCGGATCTCGCTTGGGGTGGCGTCCTCGGTCGCGTCGACCCCGGCGACGGCGGATGAGGTGACGGTGAAGCGTCCGACTGGGAGGGTACTGTCGAGGTAGTAGTCGATGGTGACCGGGCCGTTGAAGATGTAGCCGGCGTCGGCGGCGTAGCTACGCAGTTGCGGGATGATCTCAGAATTAAGGGTCTTGGAGTAGGGCGTGAGCCGGTCGTGGTCGTGCTGGGAGAAGCCGATCCGGAAGTCGTTGGGGACGAGCTTGCGGTCGCGGCTGAGCAGCCTGGCCTCGGCGTCGAGTTCGCGCTGGAGCCGGGCGGTGAGTTCCACCGGCTGTACGTCGCCCTTGAAGGCGCGGGCGAACGCACCACTGACTGCGCTCTCGAGCTTCTTCTCGACGCGGTCGAAGACCCCCATCCGCTTCCTTCCATCCCGTGTGGCGCTGACAAGCCTATCCAGCGCCGAACGTCAAGCGTACGCGACGGGCCTGAGCGGTCCTCAGCCTTGGAGTGCCAGGTGAGGTTGGGCGGGTGTTTGGACGGTCGTCGCCTGGTCGAGCGCCAATCGCCGGGTCGAGTTCGCCGAGACCCCTAGCACCACACCCAAACGCCGGCTGAGCCTGTCGAAGCCCACCCGTGCCGCGATCTGGACCCGGGAGCCTCCGCTGCGGCGCTGGAGCAGCTCTGGTCTACGTCGGTGTGCCGATTGGCGTCATGGTTGTGGGCTGTCGCCGGCTCCGGTCCTGCCGCCGAAGCCTCCCGTGTCGCGATCTCGGCAACGTTTGGTCCGTCGTGGCCGTACCACGCTGCTAGGGCGATGCCACCGCTGCGAGATCCCGTCATGACTGCTGCCAACGCCCCGGTTCGGGCGCGACGCGTTCGCTGTGCTAATCTCTTCCGGCTGGCTCCTGAGGGAGTCGGGCGCGAGTGGCGGAATGGCAGACGCGCACGGTTCAGGTCCGTGTGTCCGAAAGGACGTGGAGGTTCAACTCCTCTCTCGCGCACAACGATGTATGGTCCCCTGACTACATCAAATCCCCTCTGACAAGGACTTCGGTCCTTCTCAGTTGTGGACTCTCATGGACACGGATGGCCTTCAGAGGCCTCCCATTCCCCACGTATTCCCCACGGTTCCCCACGTATTCCCCACGAC